>CADCPJ010000154.1 GCA_902803245.1 uncultured Lachnospiraceae bacterium
AAAACCAGCGGCACCCTGCCAAAAACCTGCTTGCTCGTTCGAATATGGCATTCCATGGACTTCACCCGGACAATTCCTGAAGTGCATATTAATATTTTTACATATATCTTATAATACTGTGATTTATGAACCAAGTCAAATGCAGTACAATGAAACTACAGAAACCGTTCATTTATGGGACATCTTTCAGGCAGCATTTCAAACAGCTTTTCTTAAAAGGATGGAGGACAACTGATGAGCACTATCTGTGTGAAAAATGACGAAAACGGAATCCGCACCCTGTATGCGGGGGACAAGCCCTTCTTCTGCCGCGCCGGCGAGATCCACAATTCCAGCGCCAGCGACCCGGAATATATGAAGAAGCATGTCTGGCCGAATCTTCGGGGGCTCCACATGAACAGCGTGATCGCGCCGGTCTACTTTGAGATGATCGAAGAAACCGAGGGAAGCTATGATTTCACTTCCGTTGACGAGCTGATTCTTGGCGCCCGCGGGGAAGGCCTGAAGCTGATCATCCTGTGGTTCGGCCTCTGGAAAAATGCGGAGTCCATGTACGTCCCCGGCTGGATGAAAAAGGACCCTGAGACGTATTTCCGCGCGGAGAAGGCCGGCGGGGTCCGCATGACCACGGTCTCGCCTCTGTGCGATGCGGCGGTGGAGAAAGATGCCCTCGCATTTTCCGCTCTCCTTCGGCACATCCGGGAATTCGACGAAGAAGAGCAGACCGTCATCATGATACAGGTGGAAAATGAAATCGGCCTCCTCGGAACGGACAGGGACTACAGCCCGGCGGCGGAAAAAGCATTCTCGGAAGCGGTTCCTCAGAAGGTGGCGGAAATTGCAGGAAAAACGGGCACCTGGAGCGAGGTCTTCGGAGAAGATGCCGGGGAGAACTTCATGGCCTTTTACTTTGCCCTGGCGGTGGAGAGAATCGCCTCTTGCGGCAAAAAGGAATACGATCTCCCCTGCTACGCGAATGCCTGGCTCCGTCAGTATCCCTGGTTCCCCGGCTCCTATCCCTCCGGCGGCCCCGTTGAGACCACGCAGGCTATCTGGAGGAGCACTGCTCCCTCGCTCTTTGCATTTGCTCCGGACATCTACGTGCCGTACTGCGCCGACGTGATGGATACCTACGCCTCAAAGGAGAATCCTCTCTTTATCCCGGAGATCCGGAAGGACGCCGTGACCGCCTCGTACGCGCTCTACGCATTCTGTGAAAAGAACGCCATCGGCTACTCCCCCTTCGGAATTGAGGAGCTCGCCCTCGACCCGTCTGAAGTCGACAAGCCGCCCATGGAGGTGATGATCGCGCTCAACATCGATCCGTCCGCTTTCGATATCTCGGACAGCAAGGATTACCTGGCGGCCGTGTATCAGTTAATGGAAGAAATGGAGCCGCTGTACCTGAAATTAAGGGGAACGGATCACTTAAAGGCCTTCGTCCGGCACGGGGAAAACGACAACGGCACATATCTCCGGTTTACCGATTACGACCTCACCGTCTCCTATGCGCCGAGGCAGACCGCAAAGCCCCTCGGCAGCGGCGTGGTCATCGAACTTGCTCCGGACACCTTCCTTATCGCCGGCATGTCCTGTTCGATGGAGTTCCGCGTCAAGTCGGGATGCACCGCGCAGGCAGATATTCTCCGGTTGGAGGAAGGGAGTCTCAAAGGCGGGGAGTGGAAGCCGGGACGCATCCTGAACGGGGATGAAAAGATGTCCTTAAGCTTCGGCCCGATGGTGAAAATGCTTCGAATAAAGCTGTATCAATTCTGAAAATAAGTGAAAAATCAGTTTATCAGTTCATGCAATTGTGATAACATAAAATCAACTATCTATCATATTTTGCGAGGAGGGAGCTAATATGGGAAAAAACGGAAAAGAAAAAGCCAGCCCGAAGCTGCTTTTCGGCTATGGGCTGGGAGAAGTCGGCTGCCAGATGAGCTGGTACATGATCAACAACTATCTGAACATCTTCTACACGGATATTGTCGGTCTGTCCGGAGCTGCGATCTCGGCCATCGTCCTGATCGCGAGAATCTGGGATGCCATCAACGACCCCATGATGGGGCAGATTGCGGACCGCACGAACACCAGGTGGGGCAGATTCCGTCCCTATCTGTTCTTCGCGCCGCCGTTCCTTGCCATTTTCAATATCCTGACGTTTACGGTCTTCCCTGTCCAGGGAATTGCGAAAGTTCTCCTGTGTGCAGTCTGTTACATCTGTGCCGGCATGGCGTACACGGCCTGCTCGATCGCCTATCAGGCGCTTCTCAACGTCATCGCCGTTGATTCCCGCATCAGGCAGCTTCTCGCGACAGCAAGGAGCACAGGCGCTTCCATCATCGGCATCATCCTGTCCATGGTGGCCATGCCTCTCATCTTAAGATTCAGCAGCACCGTCAACGATGCAGGCGAAAAGATGGCAGACGCCCACGGCTACTTCATCGCCACCGTCATCTTCTCCCTGGCCCTCATTCCGGTCTTCTGGATCTGCGCGGCCATCTGCAAGGAGACCTACACGGACAAGCTTCACAGCAACGCGTCTGCAGAAAAGGCTTCATTTGTCAGCAACATGAAAGGGCTTCTGCAGAATGACCAGCTGCTTCTCGTCGTGATCGCAACGGTCATCGGTACGATCTGCGTGACAGGGCGCTACGGCATCCTCGTCTATCACGTGATCTACGTCGTCGGCGGACCCCAGTACATCGCAACGATGTTCACGGCCATGACCGTCGGCCAGCTTGTAGGAACGCTGACCGTGCCGCTCGGGACAAAGTACTTCGGGAAGAGAAACTACATGATCATTATGAACATCATCATGGCCGCCGGCTTCGTCGCCCTCTTCCTCAATCCGACCAGCAACCCGGTCTTCCTGATCGGCGCATCCTTCATCGGTTCCCTCGGCTTCGGCGCCCCGGCCATCTGCTACGGCATGGTCGGCGACTCTCTGGAATACGGCGACTGGAAGCTCGGCAAGCGCCAGGAAGGACTGGCAGCTTCCATGCTGAGCTTCGGCGTCAAGCTCGCCACTGCAATCTGCGCCCCCGTGGTCCTGCTCCTCGAAGCGGTCGGCTACGTGCCGAACGTAGAGCAGGCGGCTTCCACCAAGATGGGCATCAACTTTATGGTAAATATGCTTCCTGCGATTCTTGCAATCGTATCCATCATTCCTCTCTTCTGGTACAAGCTCTCCGACAAGCGGGTAGCTGAGATCCGCGAGGATCTGGAAGCAGGGAAGCACGCGTGGGATAAGTAAAAT
>CADCPJ010000155.1 GCA_902803245.1 uncultured Lachnospiraceae bacterium
CAGAAGGAAAGAACATAGAAGCTGAAAATGCAGAAGCAAAGAGCCCGGAGAAAAAGAGCGGAGAAAATGAGAACAGCATCCTCGTGAAAATGAGGCAAACCCCGATTATCGGGAAGATGTCCGTGAGGGAGATCTTTGACCTGCTTCGCACAAATGAAAACCTGGAAGCCTTTCGGCAAAAGAAGATTCTCTCGCTCTTTACAGTGGACGAGGTATTCGATCTGCTGTATGAAATCGGGGCAATCGATGCGGTGGGAGACTATAAAATCGGGACGGACGTCACATTCGGCGATGTGCTGGACTACCTGAGGAAGAATCCGGATCTGGAGAAGCTCCGGAAGAATTCCCTCACGATCAGGATGACCGTCGGGCAGATCATCGACGCCATCGGAGAAGACCAGATCAGGGATCTTCTTCTGACAAAGACGGCAGAAGCCGCCAGGGTGGACGAGTTCGAGAAATCCTCAAAGACGCTCAGCAGGTGCTGGATCCGGCTCTTCCTCTTTGCCCTCATTTACGCCGGAATCACGCTTCTTGCGATTGAAATTGTCTGCCGCGGCGTCTTCAAGGACTACGACAGCATCGCCGAGATGTAACTTTTTTTTCAGCATGTTGCAGATGCCACTGTTTTTTGATAAGATAAACGATGAATCATTGGGATCATTGCGTGTCCCTGTGTATACAGATGACAATTATTTCCAGGAGGTAGGAAAAGCATGTTAAACATCAACAAGACCGCAGAAGGCAGCGCTCTCACAATTGCTCTGGAGGGAAGACTCGATACCACGACAGCCCCTGAGCTTGAAGGCTCTTGGAAGGATGCCTCTTCGGGCGTCACCGAGCTGACGATTGACCTCAAGGCGCTGGACTATATCTCCAGTGCGGGTCTGCGCGTGCTTCTGTCCATGCAGAAGGTCATGAACAAGCAGGGCAAGATGCGTGTCATCAACGTCTCCGAGGACGTGATGGAAGTCTTCGAAGTGACCGGCTTCTCAGACATTCTTACGATCGAATAAGGTTCCGGCGCTCCTTATACTGACAGTGAAAACTTCGCCTGACGGCGAAGTTTTAAACCGCCGGCTTAAATAATGAGGAGGACTCTTGATGATGAGAAGATTTGCGGCCGCCTGTGTCGCCGCAGGTGTTTCTGTTACCCTTTTTTTGAGCTCTGCAGCCGGGGCCTTCGCTGAGAGCTCCGCCGGGAGCACTTCAAGTGGGACGGCGGGGGCCGCATCGACGGTCTCCGAAGCCGGAACGGCAGCCTTGGAAACGGCCGCATCTGAATCCGGGGCGGCCCTGTCCAAGGAGCAGCCTTCTTCCGGATTGCCTGAGCTTCCGTTCGATTTGGACAGCGTTCTCTCAGATGAGCAGCTGCAGGAACTGACTAAGAATCTGGACGCAATCATTGCGCTTCTTTCTTCCGAGGAACTGCAGAGCCTTCTCAAGTACGAGGAAGTGCAGGATCTCCTGGTGACTATAATCGATAAGGCGATGTCTTTTACTCAGGAAGAGCCGGAACTGTTTGCGAAGATCCTGAATGCGCTTGATCTTGACGAAACATATGTGAAGCTCATCATGAGCGCTCTGTCTGTCCTGCAGAAAGCCAGGAACAACCTGGAGGTTTATCTTGAGAGCGAGGAAGGGCAGCAGCTTCAGGGGGCCGTCAGGTCCATTCTGGATAAACCGGAAATTGTGAACAGGCTCACTGCACTTAGTGAGATTCTTGAGAAGTATTATAAAGCTGCAAGCAGTGCCGGTCAGAGCGCGGAACAGACAGCATCCGGTGAGGAAGAATCTTCATCGGGCGCGGAACAGACAGCATCCGGTGAGGAAGAGCCTTCATCGGGCGCGGAACAGACATTATCCGGTGAGGGAGGGCCTCTATCCGGGGCACTTGAGGCAGAACTCTTGGACGGAGGTGCCACACAGAAATGAGTAGCAGAGGAAACGGGAAGCGGACTCCGGCGGGACTGGTCTTCTTTGAAGGCCAGGAGAAACCCCGGCAGTATGTCATTTTCAACAGAGCAGTGATCAAAGGCCAGTGTGATATGGAGGTCTTTACCACCACGTCACTCCAGCTTACTTATCCGTTCCTTGACAAAGAGCAGTGCGAGATCTTCTGGAACAAGGACCAGTGGTTCTTCAGGAACCTGTCGGACGATGTGTTCACTTTTGTGGGCGGCAGGAGTCTGGGTAAGGGCGCTGAGACGGCGCTGCGTGCCGGCACGGTAATCCGTCTCTCGAATGACCGCATGCTGACCGCTGTCTTCCTGACGGAATTCGTGAGCGGCAAGGACTGGAACATCATCAACATGGATGATGGCAGGCATACTGTCAGAATTGCTGCCGATACGGGAGAAGGCGAGGACAAGGCTGCGATCTCCCTCGATTACGAGGACGGCCACTGGACCATGACGGAGATGCAGGCCAAGACCGTGCTTCACAACGGCATGGAAGTCCGTGAGACTGTCCGGATCCGGATTGATGACATCATTGAGATCGGCAATACCGCTTTCCTCTTTGAGGGATCCGGACTCGTCTATGGATACCCGACGCAGGCCAGCGGGCTCAGCATCAATATCGACGAGAGAAGTGCGCATCAGGCCCTGAAGAAGGTCACGCTCTTAAAGGATATCAACCTTCAGATAGAGCCCGGCAACATGGTGCTGATCCTGGGTGGTTCCGGAGCCGGAAAGAGCACATTTGTCAATGCCGTCACCGGATACGAGAAGGCAAAAGCGACCATTAAAGAGGGCGACCTCGATTTTTACAAGGATTACGGGCAGGTAAAATACCGGATCGGCTTTGTGCCTCAGGAAAACCTGATGCGCGAGGAGGACACGGTGGGCGACACCGTGATGAATGCAGCCGACATGCGTCTGCCCAAGTCGATGTCGGAACAGGAGAAGGTGAAGCGCGTCGCAGCGGTTCTCGAGACCTTCGGCCTCTCCGGCAGGGAGAAGGAGCTCGTCTCGAAGCTCTCCGGAGGCCAGAAGAAGAGGCTCTCCATCTGTACCGAATTCGTGGCATCCCCGTCCCTCTTCATCCTCGATGAGCCGGATTCGGGCCTTGACGGCATCATGGCCACGGAGCTGATGGAGAATCTGAGGCTCATAGCCTGCCAGGGCAGGATCGTCATGGTTATCACTCACGCGCCCGACCGCGTGGCACACCTCTTTGACAAGGTGATCGTTCTCGCCAAGGGAACGGAGACAAAGATCGGGCAGCTTGCCTTCTACGGGGGAATAGAGGAAGCCAGAGAGTTCTTCGGCGTTCCGACGATGGAGGAGGTTGTCCGGCAGATCAACGCGAAGAATGAAGGCGGAGCGGGCCGCTCGGACGAGTTCATTCAAAAGTACAAGGAATACGCCGAGGCGCGGGACAAGAAGAAACCCAGGCGCATGCTGTTCCGCGATGCCGACGCTGTAGGTCAGGCGAAAGGCAGTGTGGCCGAGGCGTTTGAAGAGGATCACCCCAAAACGCGCAACCTCGCATACCGGTCGAGATTCGAGCAGATTCCGATCTATCTGGGCAAACAGTTCCGTCTCTTCTTCACGGAGAGGAACTGGAAGGTTCTTCCGATGGCGGCGATCATCGCCTATCTCGTGGTCTACGTTCTCGGAAGCAAGATGTTCCGGAACATGGAATATACGAAGTACGGATCGCTGGCCCTCGTCTGCGTGTGCATCTGGAACGGTATGTTCAATTCCATCCAGGTGGTATGCAAGGAGAGGAATATTATTAAAAGGGAACACCGGGCGGGACTCCATATTACGTCCTACCTCGCTTCTCACATGATCTATCAGGCGATTATCTGCCTCGCGCAGGTTCTCATCACACTCGGGATCTTCAAGGCCTTCGGCATGTATTTCCCGCCGAAGGGACTGATCACCGGCGTGTTTGCCCTTGATGCGGGCATCTCGATGTTCCTCGCCACCTATGCGGCGGATATGCTGGCACTTATGGTGTCCTGTATGGTGAGGACAACGACGACCGCCATGACGGTCATGCCGTTCCTTCTCATCGTGCAGCTGGTATTTGCCGGCTCGATCTTCCCCCTGAACCGCCCGACCGCGAAAGTCCTGGCGAACTTCACGATCAGCAACTGGGGAATCAACGCGATCAATATCGCCGCCGATTACAACGGGCAGAAGTCCTCCGCGATCTATGCCGCAGTTGACCAGCTCAAAGACGACCCGAATGCTGAGGACGACGGCTTCATGACCAAGGTGAAGAAGGTTCTCGAGATCGATGAGGTCAAGGATCGGGTTGAGACGTACACAGCACAGAAGATGCAAGTCAAGGAGTTTGCTTTTGACAAGGGCAATCTCGCCAAGTGCTGGGGGATTCTGGCCCTGTTTTCGGCGATCTATGCCGTCATCGGACTGATTGCTCTCGAGATGGTCGATAAAGATAAGAGATAGCAAAATGTCAGACAGCGGATTCACCGCCAAACCGGAATGAGCAAGAAAGGGGCTTTCTGCGATGCCTGAACTTAGAATTGAAGCTTCAATTCAAAAACTGGGAGACGTTCTCACTTTTGTGGATCAGACCCTGGAGGAGCTGGACTGCCCGATGAAGGCTCAGATGCAGCTCGATATCGCGGTGGAAGAAATCTTCGTGAACATCGCGAATTACGCATATGCGCCGGGAACCGGTGACGCCTTGATCCGGATCGAGTGCGGCGATGAGGACAGGGTGGTTCACATCACCTTTATCGATCATGGTGTGCCGTACGATCCTCTGGCGAAGGAGGATCCGGATATCACCCTCTCCGCTGAGGAGAGGCAGATCGGCGGACTGGGAATCTTCATGGTGAAGAAGAATGTGGATGAGATGACCTATGTTTATGAGGGAGGTGAAAACCGCCTGACTCTCCACAAAAAGATCTGACCCCGTCTGCGGGCTTATGAAAGAAAATGGGAGTGCCGGAGCTTAATCCGGCACTTTTTTGTGCACAAAAACCGGTTTATGAGAGTAACCGCTCAGCACCCCCCGGCACACGGGATGCTCTGCACCTTGCGCTCCGCTTCGGCTTTGCTTTTGCGCGTAAGGTCTTTCTTTTCAAAAAAATGGGACTGTGCTATAGTGATAAAGTACAAAGACATCTCCGTCCTTGAGTCCGGGCAGAAAGGGAATGCGGATATGATTACGATCAAAGAGATCGCAGGAAAACTTGGAATGAGCACAACTACGGTCTCCAATGTCATTCACGGCAAAACCGGGGAGGTCTCTCCGGAGACGACGCTCCGGGTGCAGAAATTTCTCGAAGAGGTGGACTACGTGCCCAACATAAACGCCAGAAATCTGGCTCAGAACCGGTCGAAGATTATCGGCGTCGTGCTGAAAGCGTGGGAGGGAAAGTACGGAAACATTTTTACCGATCCGTTTGTCGCAGAGATGATCGGAGGCATCGAGAAGGCCATCCGCGAGAAGGGCTATTTCATGATGCTCTACATCTCCGACGACATCGCAGAGATCCTGAAGCACGTCTCGACCTGGAATGTGGACGGCCTCCTTCTCTTCTGCATGCTGGACGACGATGCGCTGAGGGTGAAGAAGAAATACCGGAAGCCTATCGTGTGCATCGACACCTATATCGCAAAGGAGAACAGCGGAATCTATGACAGCCGCTTCAAGAACGTGGGACTTGAGGACGAGCAGGGAACTTATGAGGCTGTGAAGTACCTGATCGGACACGGACACCGGAAGATCGGCTTTCTGTCCGACAACCGTGAGGGCGTGGACTACGCCCGCTTCAGGGGATACCGGCGGGCTTTGGAGGAGGCCGGAATCGAGTACAGCGACCGGGACTTCTTCCTGCTTCGCTATGAGATGAAAAAGGGGAGCGGAAACTCCGGCGCCTTCGGAATCCGCTGCATGCAGGATGAACTGCAGGAAGGATTCGACAAACTTGCTGAGAGGGCCGGAGATTACACAGCGGTGTTCTGCTGCTCGGACATCTACGCAGTGATGTTCATGAACGCCTTAAGTGACAGAGGAATCCGGGTTCCCGACGACATGTCGATCTTCGGATTTGACGACAACAGCTATGCGAGCTTGTGCCGGCCGGCCTTAACGACCGTACACCAGGATGCCGGGTACAAGGGGGCCCTGGCGGCAAAGCTCCTCATCGATATGATCCGGGGGGAGGACAGTTCCAAAAGCCAGGTGACACTGAAGCCGGAGCTTGTGATACGCGGAACGGTGAGAGACCTCAGGGAGAACCCTCAGGCCGGGAACGGGTGATCTCCCTCCCGAATTTTTGAGAAAATGAATAAAGAATTCAAAACAGTGAGAATTCAAACGGTAAAGGAGAAGCGCATTAAAATCCAAACCGATATTTGTGCAGATTAGATAAAATAATGTATTTGGAAATTTTTTCCATGACACTGCTTGCTGATTTTATCAAAGAATGATAAGATACTCATTGAACTTAAGCGCAAAAGTGAAATCAATTTCATTACATGGGAAACAGCACTTTTGCAAAACTCTGTCCCAGAACATTTTTAAGGAGGAAGCTATGAAGAAAGGTATTGTGACCCTGATGGTAGCAGGCGCTCTGACAGCAGCACTTGCAACAACAGTTTCCGCTGATGGCGAGTCCCTTCGTCTGGTCAACGGCAAGATCGAAGTTGATGCAGCGCTGAAGGAAGCAGCTGCGAAGTACGAGGAAGAGACCGGTGTCCACGTTGAGATCGAATCCATGGGCGGCGGCGTAAACATTCAGGACGAGCTGAAGAAGCAGTATCAGGGCACAGGCATGCCGGATATCTTCGTCTGCGGCTCCGACGCTGACTTTGGCAACTGGGACGGCCTCCTTGCAGACATGAGCGACTGCGCATGGGCTAAAGACACGGATGCAGGCTATGTGGGCACAGACGGGCTCATCGGCTTCCCCTACACAACAGAGGCGATCGGCCTTGCTTACAACGCCGACATCCTTGAGAAGGCCGGCATTGATCCCGCTTCCATCACAGGTCCGGAATCCATGAGAGCTGCTTTCGAGACTCTCGACGGCATGAAGGATGAGCTCGGACTCACAGCAGTTATCGGCTGGTGCGCAGAGGCTCAGAACCTCTACTGGTCCACAGGCTCCCACAGCTTCGCAAACTACCTCGACGCCGGCCTTGACCGCGACGACACAACCTATTCCGATCTTCTCGCTGACGGCGGACAGATCGACCACGACCGCTTCCTCGCTTACGCTGAGATGGTCGGCCTCTTCAACGAGTTCGCTGATAAGGATTCCGGATTCCTTACCTCCGGCACATACGATCAGCAGATCCTCGGCTTCGCTTCCGGCAAGTATGCATTTGTGACACAGGGCTCCTGGATCGGCGCCACAATGACAACGGATGATGCTGCTCAGTACGCTGAGGCTGGCAACTTCAAGGTCGGCATGATCCCGTACGCTTTCGAGGAAGGCATCGACACCATCCTTACAAACTCTCCGTCCTGGTGGGCAGTGTTCAAGAATGACAACACGGACGCCGCGAAGGCATTCCTTGACTGGCTTGCAACGGACGCCGGACAGGAAATCCTTGTCATGAAGGGCGGCTTCATCAGCCCGTTCAAGAGCTGCTCCTTCGTCGCTGAGGATCCGTTCGCTGAGACCATCTCCTCTTACACAGCAGCAGGCAAGACTTCTTCCTGGCATTGGCTGAAGAACAAGTCTGGTCTTGACCAGAACGCAACAGGCCAGATCTATCTGGACTACGCTCTTGGAAACATTCCGGATGCCGAGACCTTCACACAGGTTATGACTCAGGTCATTGCTGACTACTACGCTTCATGATCGTATCCTGTACGAAAGCCTTCTCCGCTTGAAGGAAAGGGCGGATATTATAAGGTTTTATCCCGGGGGCGGCGACTGCGGTCGTCGCCCCTGTTTCCTTTTTTAAGGAACGGTGAAGAAGTTCTTATCCATTTTTTAAAGGAATATTCTGCTTTTACAGACTATTTCGTTATACTGGTTAACCTTAAGTTTGCTGAAGGCAATTTCTTGGTTCAGCCGAAGGGAATTTCTTGGTTCAGCCGAAGGGAATTTCTTGGGTTAACTGCATATAGGGAAAACGAAAGGTTCTTACGCAGCAGACATTTTCGTTAACGTCTATAACGACTATCAATAGCGAGGGAGATATTCGTATGAATGCAAACACAGCTTCGCGCAAAATGCTTTCAATGATCCTGATCGTGGCCGGCGTGGTTTCTCTTGTTGGCTCACTGATCATGGATTTCAGCGGAAGCGGCGCGTCCTACCGCGGTGCACTCCTCATCATCGGCATCGCGGGAGTGATTATCGGGCTCTACCTGTTCCCGACACTGAAGTATCACAGACGGATCATTTACATCATATTCCTGTTCCCGCTGCTCTTCACATTTGCCGTGACTGTGATCATTCCGCTGGGACTGGGCATTTTCTACTCGTTCACAAACTGGACAGGCATCCAGTACACTGAGTTCGTGGGATTCGGCAACTACGTCGCCATGTTCAAGGATCCGCAGTTCATCTGGTCCATCCTCATGACCTTCGTGTTCGTCGTTGTCAACATGATCCTGGTGAACCTGATCGCCTTCCTGCTTGCCCTTCTGTGCACCAACGGCATCAAGGGCGGCGGCTTCTTCCGGGCCGCGTACTTCCTGCCGAACCTGATCGGCGGTATCGTCCTGGGCTATATCTGGCAGTTCGTCTTCAACAACGTTCTCATCAACCTGACGAAGACCTCCCTGCTGGTTCAGACCAAGACGGCGATGCTCGCCATCATTGTGGTCTACATCTGGCAGTATGCCGGCTATATCATGCTTCTTTATATCACCGGCCTCACCCAGGTTCCGAAGGACGTCCTCGAAGCTGCACAGATCGACGGCGCGAATGCGACCCAGACCCTCTTCCAGGTGAAGATTCCGATGATCGCATCGACCTTCACGATCTGCACATTCCTCACACTGACATCGGCATTCAAGCAGTTCGACGTCAACCTCGCCTTAACCGGCGGCACAGGCTCTGTGGCGAACTTCATGGGCAAGTATCTGACAAGCGGCACCCAGATGTTGGCGCTCAATATCTACAATACGGCCGTCTCAAAGAATGACTACGCTCTCGGCCAGGCCAAGGCGGTGCTGTTCTTCATCATCCTCGCCTGCGTCTCGCTGATTCAGGTCCGTGTATCGAATTCGAAGGAGGTAGAACTCTGATGGTAGGCAAGGAAAGAAGAGTCAGATCTTATATTTTGACAATTGTCGGCATCGTTATTGCCGTGTATATCCTGTTTCCGTTCTATCTCGTCGTAATGAACAGCTTTAAAGTACAGGCGGATATCGTCGCCAACCCCATTGCCGTAAATGGAGTTTCCTTCAAGCAGTTCATCACCAACCTCGGGGCTGTCGTCAACAACTCGAACTTCAACTTCTGGAGAGCCCTGTTCTCCTCGGTTGTGATCACGGTGATCTCCCTCGCTCTCCTTGCCCTCTTCGGAGCTATGGCGGGCTGGGTTATAAGCCGGAACAACAGGACGAAGTGGGCGTCCGTGATCTACATGATCTTCATCGCCTCGATGATCATCCCGTTCCAGGTCGTCATGCTCCCGCTGGTATCCACCTTCCGCGATGCAGGAGCTTTCGTGGGAATCCCGATGCTCTCAACAATTCCGGGCATCATCTTCGCTTACTGCGGATTCGGCGGCGCCATGACCGTCTTCATCCTTACCGGCTTCATCAAGGGCGTTCCTTATGACCTTGAGGAAGCGGCAGCGATCGACGGCTGCTCGCCTGAGGGAACCTTCTTCAAGATCATTTTCCCGCTGCTTACTCCTGTCATCACGACCGTCACGATCCTCAACGGCATGTGGATCTGGAACGACTATCTGCTTCCGTCCATGCTTCTCGGCCTGAACGGCAAGTACAAGACGCTTCCGGTTGCGGTCCAGTCGTTCGTGGGATCCTACGTCAAGCAGTGGGACCTGATCCTGACAGCGGCTCTGCTCGCGATTGTCCCGATGATCGTCATCTTCCTGATCGGCCAGAAACAGATCATGAACGGCATGGTCGAAGGCGCGGTCAAGGGCTGATTACAGTATTGCCATGCATTCTTAAGGGGAGTTTGTTCTTCTTCACGGGGCACACTCCCCTTTTTCACTGATTCCCGTGCCGCTTGTAAGGCCCGGATCACTCATTGATCTTCCGTGCCGCTTGTGAGGCGCGGACCACTCTTTGACTGCGGGACATCAGACATGCTGTTTTTTTGCATCTCTGATACCCGGACTTTATACTGCCTATGAGAACACTCTTTAATGTGGACGGGCCGGTCATGCGGGCCATGACGGACATCATGAATCTCGTGATCCTGAACCTGCTCACGCTCCTTTGCTGTATTCCCATCGTGACCGCGGGAGCGGCCCTGTCCGCCATGCACTATATTCTTCTGCAGATCATCGAGCAGGAGGAAGGCGGAATCGCGAGGACTTATTTCACCCAGTTCCGCGGAAACTTAAGGGATTCCACGCTTCCATGGCTCGCTGTCCTCATCTGCGGGATCCTTCTCTACGTCGACTTCCGGGTATTCGGGGCGGATGCGGACAAGAGATACCTAGTGATACCGGCCTATATTGCAGCCGCAGTTCTCGCCATGATCTTCGTCTGGCTCTTCCCGCTCCTCGCGAAGTTTTCCAATTCCTTCCTTGCGAGCATGAAGAACGCGTTTCTGCTCGCCGTGGGTAATCTGCCGAGAACGCTCGGAATGGTCGCTATCACGGCGGCGGTGCCGTTTGTCCTCACGCAGGTGACGGCGCTTCTTCCGCTGGCCCTTCTCTTCGGCATTTCCCTTCCGGCCTATTTAAGTGCGTTCCTCTACAAGGGCGTCATTTTACAAATGGTGAAACGGGCACAGGGAAATCAAGACCAGGCAGACCGGGCGCAGGAAGGGGAAGCGCAAAAAGAGGAAGTGCAGGAAGAGGAAATGCAGAAGGCGGAAGTGCGGGAAGAGGAAGTGCGGGAAAAGGCGGAAGTGCGGGAAGAGGAAATGCAGAAGGCGGAAGTGCGGGAAGAAAAAATGTAGGAAGTGGAAGTCCAGGAAGAGGAAATGCAGGAAGTAGAAGCGCAGGGAGAGGAAATGCAGAAGGCGGAAGTGCGGGAAGAAAAAATGCAGGAAGTGGAAGTCCAGGAAGAAAAAGTTCACAG
>CADCPJ010000156.1 GCA_902803245.1 uncultured Lachnospiraceae bacterium
ACCGACCGAAGCGGAGCGTAGACCTCTGAACGCCCACAATGAGGGACGCAAAGCGTCCCGAATGCTGGGGGTGCTGAATAGTTACCTGAAATTAAAAAAATGAGGCCGGCGCCAGGCAGATGTCCGCCGGGCATCCGGCCCCTTCAATGTGATATGCGCTGTGCGCACAGATATACAGCGAGAGGCGAGATGCATCGGATCCACTGATACATCCCGCCATTCATTATGCAGTCATTCCTCTTCTTATAGTCGTTAACGAAATTGTCTTTGTTGCGCACAGAACATTTCGTTTTCCCCATATGCAGTTCATCCAGGCAATTGCCATCGGCAAACTTAAGGTTAACTGGTATAGCAGGCAGAGGGAACCTGCCTCCCGCACTTTGCCGCGAAGGAGCAGCGCTCCCCTGCGCTTATGCCTCTTTGGTAATCGTCGCCTGCGGGCATTTCTCCGCACACTTGCCGCAGTCCTCGCAGAGCGAATAATCGATGCGGGCCAGGTTATTCTCCACGGTGATCGCCCCTGTCTCACACTGCTTCGTGCAGAGGCGGCAGCCGATGCAGCCCACTTCGCAGACGAGCTTCACGTCCTTGCCCTTGTCGGTGTTCCGGCAGCGGACGACGGTCTTCTGCCCGTAGGGAATGAGCTCAATCAGCTGCTTCGGGCACTCCTTAACGCACAGGCCGCAGCCGACGCAGCTCTCCGCGTCCACGATAGCCACGCCGTCCTTAACGCGAATCGCATTCTGCGGGCAGACCGTGACGCAGCTTCCGTATCCCAGGCAGCCGAAGTCGCAGTCCCGCGGATAGAGTCCGGACAGAGCCACTGCGCGGCAGTCCCGGATTCCGATGTAATTGTTCTTGGAAGACGTGTTGTCGCAGCTGCCGTTGCAGCGAACGAAAGCCACTTTTCTCCCGCCGGCCTCGGCGTGGGTACCCATGATGCCGTTGATCTTCTCCGCTACGGCAGCCCCGCCCACGGGGCAGGCCGCCGCATCGGCTTCTCCCGCCACAATTGCCGCAGCCACGGCATCGCAGCCCGCATAACCGCAGGCTCCGCAGTTGTTGCCGGGAAGTACCTCGCGGATTGCGGTTTCCCGCTCATCCACATCCACGTGAAACCGGTTGCCTATGTAGACAAGGCCGATGCCCACCACAAGGCCAATCACGGCAATCACGACAGTAGCAATAATAATCGCACTCATAGTCTCTCCCTCCTTACGACAGTCCGCCAAAGCCCATGAAGGCGATGGACATCAGTGCCGCGGCGAGAAGCACCACCGGTGCCCCGCGGAGCGGTCTCGGGAGATCGCTCTCATCAATCCTCGCTCGGATGCCCGCCAGAAGGACGATCGCGATGGTGTAACCGACGGCCGTGCCGAAACCGGCAAAGACGCTCTCGATAAAGTTGTACTCGTCCTTCACGTTGGTCAGCGCCACGCCGAGCACGGCGCAGTTTGTCGTGATCAGGGGCAGGTAGATGCCGAGAGCCTTGTAGAGTCCCGGGGACGTCTTCTTCAGGAACATCTCCACGATCTGGACCAGGGCCGCGATCACGAGAATGAAGACGATGGTCTTCATATAGTCGAGACTGAGCGGCTTCAGGACGAAGTCATAGAGAAGGGATGCCACCGCGGATGCCACGGTCAGCACGAAGATGACCGCGCCGCCGAGCGAGGCGGACGCCTTCATCTGTTTGGACACGCCGACAAATGAACAGATCCCGAGGAACTGATTGAGAACGACATTGTTGATCAGCGCGCAGGTGACAATAATCATTATGAGAGAACTCATGCTTTAAGCCTCCTCTCCGCACTTCGCTTTGTGCTTCGCGCAGTTTGCGCAGCAGCCGTCACAGCCGTTCACGAGTTCCTTGCCGCGGTTCTTGACGTTCAGCGCATTCAGCACGGCAATGATGATGGCCAGCACGAGGAAAGCGCCCGGGGCCTTGATAAAGATGCCGATCGGCTCCACGGACTTCGGAATTACCTGCACGCCGAAGGCAGTGCCGGCACCGAGGAGCTCGCGAAGGAATCCGAGAAGCGTCAGCGACAGCGTGAACCCGATGCCCATGCCGATTCCGTCAAATGCAGAAAGACCCACCGGGTTTTTGTTTGCAAATGCCTCGGCCCGTCCAAGGATGATGCAGTTGACGACGATGAGCGGGATGTAGATGCCGAGCGCGTCGTACAGGGAAGGCAGGTAAGCCTCTATGAGAAGCTCCGTGATCGTGACTAAAGTTGCGACAATCACGATGTAAGCCGGGAGGCGGACCTCATCCGGGATGACCTTCCGAAGCGCCGAGATGATGATATTGGACAGTATGAGGACTGCCGTTGTCGATATGCCCATCCCGAGTCCGTTGATGGCCGCCGTACTGACCGCCAGCGTCGGACACATGCCGAGCATGAGTATGAAGGTCGGATTTTCTTTTACGACACCGTTGTAGATACGTTCAAGATATCGATTCATGCTGCACCTCCCTTAATCAGAAAGTCCCGTGCTTGTCCGCAGGAAGTCGTTCGCTGCATTGACAGCGCTCACAACCGCTTCCGACGAGATTGACGCGCCGGACACGGAGTCGATCTCCTCCTCCGAAGTCGAGCCGCCGGCCTTGTTGAGTACGAAGCGCTCCACCTTGCGGCCGCTGAACTGATCCTTGAATTCCGGCTCCGCGCAGCGCATGCCCATGCCGGCGGTCTCATTGAGTTCCGTGAAGGAGATTCCCTGTATCACTCCGTCCTTATCGAAACCGACCGACAGGGAAATCGGGCCGTCGAAGCCGTCCTTCGTAGTGACATTGACGACGCAGCCGACAACATTGCCGGAGTCGTCCACACCGGAAACGGCTTCATTGATGTAAGCTTTGCCGAAGTCCGTTCCATAGACGCCCCCATTCAGGGCTTCCACGGATGCCGTGAGGGAGTCATCCGGTACGATGTCCGAAGCCGACGGCAGCACTTCCAGGTAGGATGCCTTCTTCTTGGCCTCCTTCTGGGCCTCAATGGTGTCCTTGGTCACATTGAAGACGACCGCAAGCCCCACTCCCGCAAGAAGCGTAATGATTGTGAGCCGCAGCGCCGGGAGCAGCATCTTCGGAGTCAGGGCAGCTGTGCTGTCCTTCCCGCCATTTGCATTCTTCTTAAGTCCGAACGGAAGCGGCACCACGTACTCGTCGAGGATCGGTGTGAGGAGGTTCGAAATGATGATCGCGTAGCTCACCGAGTCCGCCGCCGTCGCGAAGACGCGGAAGATGCCTGCGAGCAGTCCGACCGCCGCTCCGAAGATCAGCTGTCCCGTCCGGGTGACCGGTGAGGTGACCGGATCCGTAGCCATGAAGAAGGAGCCCATCACGATGCCGCCGCCGAGGAGGTTTCCGAGGAGGAACACCATGTCAAAGCCGTGTCCGCCAAAGAGGCAGATGAAGAGGCTGAAGACCGCAAGGGATGCCACCGGGATCTCCCAGGTGATGGCGCGGATAATCAGGAGATAGATGCCTCCGATGAGGAGCGCGCAGACGGAGCAGCCGATGACGCCCGTCGCCGAGCCGTTTCCGAGGAACATCTCGGCAAGGTTCACGCTCTTCCCGTCAAGAAGCGGCACGAGAGGCGTCGCGGAGCTCACCGCATCCGTGTACTGGTAATTGGTCATGGTGCTGCTGAAGGAAATCAGCAGGAAGCACCTTCCGGCGAGGGCCGGGTTCATGAAGTTCTTTCCGAGTCCGCCGAAGAAGCATTTGACGAAGAGAATCGCAAATGCGCTGCCGAGGATCGGGATGTAAACGGGCACTGCGGGGCTTAAGCACAGGGCAAGAAGAAGTCCCGTGATCACTGCGCTCCCGTCCCTGTAGGTCGGCCCTCTCTTTGCGATGAGGTCGAAGACGAGCTCGGTCAGCACCGCCGTCGCTATGGAAGCGAGCACCACGACAAGGGCCTTTACCCCAAAGTGCCAGATGCCGACGGCCGTCGCCGGAAGGAGGGAGAGACAGACGTCCCCCATCACACTGCCTGTGCTCAGGCGGCTCCTCGTGTGCGGGCCGGAGGAAACATTCAGATATGCACTCATGCTTTCGCGGCCTCCTTTTCTTTCTCAGCTCTTTTTATGGCCATGATCTCAGCCTTGGCCACCTTGAACTCCTGTGTGAGCGGGCGCTTCGCGGGGCAGATGAACGTGCAGCAGCCGCAGCTGATGCATTCCAGCCCGTGGAGCTTCTTCTCATACCGCTCGTAGTTTTTCCTTATAAATGCCTCGGACATCAGCTGCGGGACAAGGCCCTGCGGGCACACTCTTCCGCAGCGGCCGCAGCGGATGCAGGCGGTCATCTTCTTCTCCGCGAGGGCGACTTCGTCCTCCACAAGGAATGTCAGGGCGTTGTTGTTCTTCTGCATCGGCACGCCCAGGTTGTCGAAGGCAAGCCCCATCATCGGGCCGCCGGCGAGGATCTTGACCGCTTCCGCGCCGTCCTTCAATCCGCCGGCCGCGTCGAGGAGCTCCCCGACGCTTACGCCGATCCTCGTCATCAGATTGCACGGGCGCTTCACGGCCTCCCCGGTGATGGTGATGCCTCTCTCCATGAGAGGCGTCGTCTCGCACACGGCCTTGTAGATGGCGTAGATCGTTCCCACGTTGTCCACGATGCACCCCACATCCGCGGGAAGCTGGGTGATCCCGTAGTGGGCCCCCGTGACGACGCTGATGCAGCTTCTCTCACCGCCCTGCGGATATTTCACCGGGACCGCCATGATGTGAATGTTTTTCCCCTGGGCGGCCTGCTCCATGGCGGCGATCGCTTCGGGCTTATTCTGCTCGATGACCACATAGCCCTCCGCCCCCGGGAAGAGGGACAGGATCACATCCATGCCGGTCAGGATCTCTTTCGCGCGGTTCCGCATGAGCTGGTCGTCGCAGGTGATATAGGGTTCGCACTCCGCGCCGTTCGCTATGACATACCGGATGGCGGAGGGATCCTTCGGAGAGAGCTTCACGTGGGTCGGGAAGCCCGCGCCGCCCATGCCGATGATCCCCGCGTCCTTGATCTTCGCGAGAATCTCCTCCTGGGACAGCTGGCGGTGATCCGCCTTCGTTCCGATTCCGGGCATCTCCTCATACAGGCCGTCATTTTCAATGACGATGCTCTCCGTCATGATTCCCCCGACCGTGCGGCGCCGCTCCACTGCCTTGACCGTGCCGGAGCATCCGCTCACGATATTCGCCGAGACAAATGCCGAAGCCTCGGCAATGATCTGCCCGGAAAGCACGTGGTCGCCCTTCTTAACGACAGGCGAGGCGGGTCTGCCGATATGCTGATTGAGCGGATACACCATGTCGCCCTTGGGAAGGTAGGTCTCAAAAGCGGCGCTCCGGGACAGCTCCTTGTGTCCCTTCGGATGGACACCTCCCCGAAATGATTTCTTTGCCATGATTACTCCTTCGCTTGAAAAACTGTCCGTAATTCATATGCCCTTTATCCCGTGCCCATCTTCTCCGCAAGCATCATTAAACAGCGGGCCGGAAAATAAAACCGACTTGAGACGCTGCGGTCCGGCGGCCCTTTTTATGCCCCCTGCAGCATCCCAAGCGGAGTGATTGATAAGCATATGTGGGAAGTATTATATCGCTTTCCCTTAAGAAATGGAAGAAAATCAGAGATACTTTTTGAGAGCCGCCCTCACGGCTCCGGGGCCGCTCATCTCTTCTCTCACCATTTCCTCGATTTTTTCTCCGAGTCCGGCCTTGTAAAGATCCGTCCCGAAGAGGGTCTCGTTGGAGAGAATTTCCTTAAGCTGCCCTTTTAAACTCTCGGGCTTTCCGAACTCAAGTCCCTCCAGGTGCTCCTTCATGTACGGGATCATGGGATCCGGAGAGAGCTCCATCTCCACGCCCCGGTCGTCCACGCCGAGCAGGTATCGAATCCACCCTGCAATCGCGAGAGGAACCGCGACGAGGTCCTTTGCGCTTCCGTCCCTTAAGACATAGGCCTTCACGGTCTCGCCGAAGCGGATCGCCGTCATCTGGGAGATGTCCACGGCGATTCTCGCGCTCGTGTCTCCGAGATAGGGATTCGGGAAGCGGACAAGGAAGAGCTCGTCGAGGAAGGCCTTCGGCGACAGGATACCGGGATCCTCGACCACCGGGAGGCCCTCCTGATAGCCGAGCCTTCTGGCCAGCTTGTCGAGCTCCGGATCACTCATTCCGTCCGCGAAGAGGTGATATCCGAGCATGCAGTCGTAAGTGCAGAGCGCCGTGTGAACCGGGTTGAGGCACACGGTGACCTTCATTCTCTCCGACTTGTTGACGGTCTCCCTGTCCGTCATATAGACGCCGGCCTTCTCGAGGGGCGGCCTCCCGTTCGGGAAGGAGTCCTCCACCACAAGGTACTGCGGCCCTTCCGCGTTGGCAAAGGGAGCAATATAGGTGTGCTTTTTTGTCACGACGATATCCATGTTCTCGATGCCGTCCCTCTTCAGGTCCTCGAGAACTTCCGCGCCAGGGCGGGGTGTGATCTTGTCGATCATCGTCCACGGGAAGCTCACCTGCCCCTCGTCGCTCACATATTTGAAGAAATCTTCGCTTACGAAGCCGCGCTTCATCCACTCCCCGGCCGTCTCAAGGACGCTCATCCGGAATTTCCTTCCGTTCTGGGACACGTTGTCCATGGAGACAAGGGCGATCGGCGCAGCCCCCGCCTTGAATCTCTCAAGGAGCAGCGACGTCACGACGGCCATCGCGCCGGACGGCCCTTCCGGACCGCCTTCCATGTCCTTCTCAATATACGAGGGATACTTTCCGTCCGGATTTCTCAGCGCATACCCCTTCTCCGTGATGGTAAATGACGCCATCATGAGCCCCGGATTCACAAAAATCTCCTTCATCCGCTTCCAGGAAGCGCTGTCCGAGGAGTCGGCCTTCACTGCTTCCGACAAAGAGCCGAGAACCCGCTTCTCCCGTCTTCCGTCCTCGTGGAGAGTGACCGCAAGAACCAGGTTGTCGAACGGCCTGTAGATCTTATCCGCCACTTCATAGTCAAATGTCTCGGCGCAGATGATGCCGCGGTCAAATTCTCCCTCCCGGATCAGCCGGTCCGCAATTCCCCCGATAAAGATGCGGAAGATGTTCCCTATGCCGAAATGAATCCAGGCGGGGTTTTCTTTTGTCCTCTCTGCCAGAGCCTCGGGGTCGTAAGGGGGAAGAGCCACACCGGCCGCCTCCCACGCCG
>CADCPJ010000157.1 GCA_902803245.1 uncultured Lachnospiraceae bacterium
GGGGGTGCTGAATAGTTACCAAAATGAAAACAATAAGGAAAACGAGGTAAGAGAAGATGGGTGAGGCAGAGACCACGGAGATCCTTCGGAGAATGGAAGCCCTGCGCGGTGAGATGAAGAGAGGCGGAGTGGACCTGTATCTGGCCGTCTCGACGGATCCGCACACCTCCGAGTATATCGACGATCATTTTAAAGTGACGGAATTCTTTTCCGGCTGTACGAGCGACAATGCGACGCTCATCGTGGGGCAGGAATTCGCGGGACTGTGGACGGACGGGAGATATTTCATCTCCGCGGCCGCTGAGCTTATGGGGAGCGGCATTTCGCTCATGAAGATGGGCGAAAAGGGCGTTATGTCTCCCGGAGAGTACTTAAAGAGCGCCCTGTCGAAGGGAATGACCCTCGGCTTTGACGGGAGATCCCTCCTTTCCTGCGACGGGAAGAAATTCCGGAAGATCTGTGCGGAGAGCGGCGCTTCCTGTGACAGCTCTTACGCCCCGGAGGAGAAACTCTGGGCGCTTCGGCCGCCCCTTCCCTGCCACCCCGTCTGGATTCTGCCCAAGGAGTACCGCGGGATGGAGTTTTCTGAGAAGATCGCTCTTGTGCGGAGGAAGATGGAAGAGTATCACGCGCACAGCCATGTCCTGTCGAAGCTCGACGACATCATGTGGCTTTTGAATATCCGCGGGGCGGATGTGGAGTGCAATCCGGTCGCGCTCAGTTACGCCATGATCAGCCCCTCGACGGTCGATCTCTTTCTTCAGAAGGGAGAGAGAACGGCCGCGTTCGACGACTACGCGAAGGCAAACAGGGTCAAAGTCCACGACTACGATGACTTCTTCACTTATCTCGGGGAATATCACTTCGAAGGACCGGTCCTTGTGGACGAGAATGAGACGAGCTATGCGACGCTCTCCATCATCGAGTCAAAGGCCGAGGTGATCCTGAAACCAAACCCGACCAAACTCCTGAAGGCCAGGAAGAACCCTGTCGAGACGGAACACATCCGGAAGACCTATCTCAAGGACTCCGCTGAAGTCTGCCGCTTCCTTATCCGCATGAAAAAGATGGTCGCGGACGGAGGCGTCACGGAGACCGGCGCCGCGCATGTGATGGACGGCCTTCGGGCCTCACTCCCGGAATTTCTGGACCTGTCCTTTCCGACGATTTCAGCTTACGGTCCGAATGCCGCGATGGCTCATTACGCGGCGTCGGAGGAGTCGGATGCGGAGGTGAAGCGGGAGGGCTTCCTCCTTGTGGACTCCGGCGGGCAGTATATGGGCGGGACGACGGATGTCACGAGAACGATGGCCTGCGGTCCGCTCACGGAGGAAATGAAGAGGGACTACACCCTTGTCGCCGCGGCGAACTTAAGGCTCATGAATGCCGTGTTCCTTAAAGGGACGAGCGGGGGGCAGCTGGACATTCTCGCCAGGGAGGTCCTCTACCGCCACGGCCTCGATTACAATCACGGCACGGGGCACGGGATCGGCTATATCCTGAATGTCCACGAGGGGCCCCAGAACATCAGCAAGTCGAAAACCCGCGCGAACGCTGAAATGGAAGAGGGGATGCTCATTTCCGATGAACCCGGCGTCTACAAGGAAGGCCGCTACGGGATCCGCATTGAGTCGATCCTCCTTGTCGTGAAGGACAAAGAGACGGAGTTCGGCGAATTCCTCCGCTTTGAGCCGCTCACCTTCGCCCCGATCGATCTCGAAGCGATCGATCTGCGCTTCCTCGAGGCGCCTGATATCGACCGGCTCAATGATTACCACAGGATGGTTTTTGAAAAGGTCTCTCCATTTTTAAATGATGAGGAGCGGGAAGCTTTAAGAGAGGCAACAAGACGGATCGGCTGATCGGGGGACATGCTTTGAAGAATGACAGGATACCTGCAGGAAAGTTAGTGCGCAGCGCGATCTCCGCTGCGATTGTAATCGGCATCATCGTATTTCATTCCAACCTGTTTTTTGGTGAATCTCTGCTTACGGGCGTCAAGGCGAAGGTGCCGCTTGAGGACAAGCGGCCCATCGTCTTCTTTGTGCTCATCGGCATCACCGTGCTCTCCGCGGCTGACGGCCTCAGGGCCTATTGCGAAAAAATGGAGGGACGGAAGGAAAACACGGTATTCTCCTCGCCGCTCCGCGCGGTCTTAAGTTTTGCCGTGCTCCTCTTAAACGCCCTCTTAAGTTTCTTCGTCATAGAGCTCATCAACAACTACTATATCGCCAATATGAAGCTGCAGTACGTGTTCCTGAACTGGGGGATCACGTTCGCCATCTATTTAATCCTCGTCTTTCTTTTCAATTCGCTGACGGCAGGGGCAGTGGCGGGCAACATCTTCTTCCTGTCATGGGCGATCGTGAACTACTACGTGCAGCGCTTCCGCGGAATTCCCTTTCAGTGGATCGATTTCGGCTCCATGGGGACGGGCCTTGCCGTCTCGGGGAACTACAAGTACACGCCCTCCTGGCAGCTGATCGCGGGGATCGTCGTCACCTGCGGCGTCTGCGGTTTCTTTCTCCACTCATTTACGAGGCGGCTCTTTAAGAACCTTCCCGGAAAACTGGCATCAAGAGGAATTGCAGCTGCGATCGCCGCTGTTTTCTTCTTCGTGATCTTTCATACGTCATTTCTTGCGGATACGGGGATCTGGCTCAGGGACTGGCAGCCCTGGTACACATACCGCCTCTTCGGGGTGGAGGCCGGGTTCTTCGCATTTGCCAAGGCTTCCTACCCGGTCGCGCCGGAGGGGTATTCGGCCGCGGAGGTGGCGAGGATAGAGGAGGAGTCGAAAGCCCTTGTTTCCGCCAAAAAGGAAGGAGGGGACCTTGGTGGCGGCGGGGACACTGCCGCGCCCGCAAATAAGGAGATACCGGAGAATATCATCGTCATCATGAATGAGAGCTTCTCGGACCTTCGGACTTACCCGAACTTCCGGACCGACACCGCGCTTATGCCGGGCATCGACGCCTTAAAAGAGAACACGCAGAAGGGCAGCCTCCTGGTCTCCGTGAAGGGCGGAACAACCGCGAATAC
>CADCPJ010000158.1 GCA_902803245.1 uncultured Lachnospiraceae bacterium
GCGACAAAGACCAGAATGCGCAGCCAGTTTTTCAGAACGTTTTCTTTCGTGTACACATAGTCGGGATTGTACATCGACTCCGAGGCGGTCGCCTTGATCTTCTCCATGGTCTCTTCCCTCCCGACCATGTCGATGGCGTCTCCGAGCGTCAGATGGATCTCAAGCCCCTCATCATAGTACTTCTGAACCGTTTTGTCGGAAGCGAGGTAATCCGCGATCTCGCCGACCGTATAAACAGTCCCCACCTTCGTGTCAAGGACTTCGCTCAGCGGCTCGAACTTTAGGAGGGCCGAAACCGCGTCTCCGACCGTCACGCGGAACTCAAGGAATCCAAAGCCGAATAAGCCGGTCGAAGAATCCACCGGGTTTCCGTTTTCGTCAAGCGGAGTGTCGTCTCCGATCAGCACTTCGTTCCTTAAATCCGCATACTCTTCATTTTGGAGGAAGTCCTCGCCGATCTCGCGGATTGTCATCACGCTTCCGATCTCGATCGGCCGCAGCTCCTTTGAAATCGGATTGTTCGTGTCCGTCAGGATGCCGATCACCTGTCCGACCGTCACTCTGCCTCCGATCTCGACGTTGTCCACCATGCCGATCATGCCTTCCACTCCCGAGTACGGCAGGTCGTTGATCTCAGACTGGGATGCGATCGCTTTTAAGCCCGGATTGGAGATCGTCAGATTGACGATGGGGTTCACAATCTCCGGGAGCTTGAACATCCCGCCGGAAAAGATCAGCTGGAAGATCAGCATGAAGGGCATGATGGTCATCGCAGTCGTCGTGGAATGCACCAAAGTGGAGATCCAGAGCGACATGATGTCCGACGAGTAAGTGACAAGGAAGAGCGTGATTCCGACATCGAGGGCCTTCCACGGCGTGAACAGCCCGGGACCCGGGAAGCGCATATTTACCATGTCGAGCACGATCATCGTCACCACGGTCTGCAGCAGGCACAGGAGCAGCTGATACAGCATGTGTGCAAATATGTATGACGAAACGTACATGCCGGAGCGGTGCTCGCGCTTCACGATGCTCCTCTCCCGGCAGACGACCTGGACCGAGTTGAAGGACCCGTTCCAGATGCACACGAGCACGATGGCGAACCCCGCCATCAGCGTCCCCTCCATACTGACTCCGAAGTCTCCTCCGAGGGCAAAGCCTACGAGTCCTGCGATCAGCGCGGACATCGGAAGAACCTTCCAGTCACCCTGATGCACGAACATACGGAGAAATTTACCAAAATAGATCCCGATCTGGGCAAAGCGGCCTCGATGCCGCACTGTCAGCTGCCTCGTGGAACCGTTCCCGCTCATCTCAGCCATGCTGCACCTCCGCATATTTCAGAACATATTCGTCTGCCATTCCGTCGCCGCCCTCTTCCTTCTGATTGACAGCCTTCACGATCTCCTCCATCTTCTCTTTTCCGAAGAACTTCCTGGCATCCCCGATGCTTCCGTAGAATGCCAGCCTTCCCGTGCGGGAGCTGTCCTTTGCGAGCACGATCACATCGTCGATGAGATCGATCACGCGGTCCGGTGTGTGCGTGATGACCATGACGATCTTGCCGGTGTCCGCGATGCGGCGGAGCTGCTCAAAGAGCTCTCTTGCCATCACTCCGTCAAGCCCCGAATCCGGCTCGTCCAGGATGAAGAGAGACGGATTGGAAAGAAATTCGATGGAAATGGAGAGCCGCTTCCTCTGGCCTCCGGACAGCTTGTCCACCATATTGTCGCGGACCGGCGTGAGGCCGAAGATCTCCATCACCTCTTCCACGCGCTTCTTCCTTCCCTCCGCGGGAATGTCCACGGACAGGCGCAGCTTCGCCGCGTCCATGAGGGTCTTCTCAACCGTGTCCTTGCTGCGCATGAGATCCTGCTGGGGAACAAATCCCACCTCATACAGCATCTTTTTGTACTCAGTATACATGTCGTTTCCGTTCAGCGTCACCGTGGCATCCGCCTTCTCGTATCCGTTCACGGCATTTAGGAAAGTCGTCTTTCCCGCCCCGGACCCGCCGAGGAGAAGCACCACGTGTCCCTGCGGAATCGCCATGTGGATGTCCTTTAAGAGGTATTTCTTGTGGAAGAATTCCTTTACGGTGCGGTCCTTCAGATTGACGGTCAGCCCGTCGTTCAGGACGGCCGCGCTGCCGTATGTCGCGAGCCGCTCCATCTCGGCCTCCAGGTCGGACACTTTCCAGTTTGGCTGGTACTTTTTGCCGAATCCCCAGATCAGCATCGGGATAAACCGGAACTCGTCGAGGACGCACAGGACGAGCCACGCCTTGCTGACGCCGTACACCTCGACAAATCCGCTGAAAATGCGGAAATTGTAGACGAGGTGCATGATCAGCACGGAGAACAGAACCACCAGTATCAGCGGAACGGCTGCTTTTAAGGCCTCGCTGTCCTTGTTCCACCTAAAGCAGATGTTCATCACCTGCAGAACAGTGATCAAGAAACTGACAATTGAGAAGGCGCGCCCCTCGGGCTCTCTCGCGGCGCACCGGCTGAGCTGGTATTCTCTGAACCACGGGATGAGAGCCCACCATCCCTTCAGCCCGGATTTCCCGAGCAATTTCCATGCCCCGAGGATATACAGCCCCCTCATGACAATAAACAGTATGCTTCCCGAGTCAAAGTACAGCGTAAGTGCAAGCTGCAGGATATTGGTCATATTCCCTCTCCTCGTATTTTGAACGGTTGCGGTAATATTATAGTCGTTAACGAAATTGTCTTTCTTATGCAGATCATTTCGTTTCCCTATATGCAGTGAACAGAGACAATTGCCTTCGGCAATTACCGGAGTCAGCCAGTAAAGGAAAGTCCGGGTGAAAGCGCTCTGCCCCTCTTTGTGGCGTCACACAAGGTGAACGGCTCCGGCATCTTTTTGAAAAAGCC
>CADCPJ010000159.1 GCA_902803245.1 uncultured Lachnospiraceae bacterium
CCGACCGAAGCGGAGCGTAGACCTCTGAACGCCCACAATGAGGGACGCAAAGCGTCCCGAATGCTGGGGGTGCTGAATAGTTACCCGCATTTTTAAGTAAGAAAGAACTGTGAGGAATCCTGCTATGAAAAGAAATCATCGAATTGTGCTTGCGGGAGTGCTCGCTTCCGCACTGATCGGAAGCATCGGGGCGTCCGGGGAAGTACTCGCCGGCGAGGAGGAGAAAGTGCCGGTCACATTCTGTCTGGACTGGACGCCGAACACCAATCACACCGGGATCTATGCGGCCCTTTCGCTCGGGTATTACGACGAGGCGGGGCTTGATGTAAAGATCGTGCAGCCCCCTGAAAATGGAGCCCTTCTTATGTGTGCGGCGGGGCAGGCGCAGTTTGCCGTGGATGCCCAGGATACGATGGCTGCCTCCCTCGATATGGACGAGCCCCTGGGAGTGACGGCCGTGGCTGCGATCCTTCAGCACAACACATCCGGCATTCTTTCGAGGGCAGGGGACGGAATCGATTCCCCGAAGGGGCTTGAGGGCAGAACCTACTCAACTTGGGAGAGCCCGGTGGAGATGGCCATGCTTAAGTTCTGCATGGAACAGGAAGGGGCGGATTTTTCGAGCGTGACGCTGATTCCGAATGACATCACGGACGAGCCGGCGGCGCTTGCCGCCCATCAGACGGACGCGGTCTGGGTCTTCTATGGCTGGAGCGGGATCAATGCAGGCGTCGAGGGCGTTGACTGCGATTACTGGGCATTTAAGGACATCAGCCCCGAGCTCGACTATTACACCCCGATTATCGCCGCCAACAATACATTTCTTGAGGAGTCTCCTGAGATCGCGAGGGCATTCCTTGACGCAACTTTAAGAGGCTACCTCTACGCGGCCGAGAATCCGCGGGAGGCGGCGGATATGCTGATCGAGGGCGACAGTACCGGCTCTCTTTTAGGGGAGCAGGATCTGGTGTACGCAAGCCAGGAGTATCTGTCCGGTCAGTACGCGGCGGATGCGCCCGCGTGGGGCATCATTGACGAGGAGCGCTGGAACGGCTTCTATGGATGGCTCTATAAAAATGGTCTGACCTCGCATGACCTGACGGGCATGGGCTTTTCAAACGACTATCTCCCCGGGGCGTGAGGTGCCCTCTCCATGGAACTCCTGAAAGCGGAGCACATCAGAAAACAATATGACGGGCGGACCATCATCGATGACATCAGTATTCATCTTTCCGAGAGGGAACTGATCTCCCTCCTCGGAGTCAGCGGATCGGGGAAGACGACCC
The DNA here is from genome assembly GCA_902803245.1 of uncultured Lachnospiraceae bacterium. GTDB lineage: Bacteria > Bacillota > Clostridia > Lachnospirales > Lachnospiraceae > Chordicoccus. The sequence goes on from CADCPJ010000159.1 coordinate 1,287, forward strand.
TCTTCCATGTTCTCTCCGGGCTCGCGGCTCCGGAGGAGGGAAAGGTGTACTTTGCCGGAGAGGATGTGACCGGAAAGCCCGGAAAGATCAGCTATATGATGCAGAAAGACCTCCTCCTCGAGCAGAAGAAGGTTATAGACAACGTGTCGCTGCCCCTCCTTCTTAAGGGAATGCCCAAAAAGGAGGCCCGGAAGACGGCTGAGCCGTACTTCCCGCAGTTCGGCCTTAAAGGGACGGAGAACCAGTATCCGGCCCAGCTGTCGGGAGGAATGCGCCAGAGGGCGGCGCTTCTAAGGACATATCTGTCTTCGGCGGGGGCGGCCCTTCTCGATGAGCCTTTCTCCGCGCTCGATTCCATCACCAAGAACCAGATGCACGACTGGTACCTGGATGTGATGGAGAGGATCAATCTGTCGACCATCTTTATCACTCACGACATCGACGAGGCGATCCTCATCTCGGACCGCATTTACATCATGACCGGAAAGCCCGGGAGGATTCATAACGAGCTGAAGATCGAACCGGACAGAAAGGAGCGCAGGGATTTTGCCCTGACGGACGACTTCCTTAAGTACAAGCGGCGGATCCTGGAGATTATGAGGGGCGGCACTTAAATGTGCTGTTTCGAAGGGTTCGTAAATGTGCTGATCCAAATAGTTGAGAAATATGTTTGTATGATTGAAAGAGATGTGCTATAATGTGCGTGTTTTCGGTCAGAGGGGTATTTTTTCCGGCCGGATATCATTTTTTAATTCTTTGATTATGGAGGAAATGAATCATGAAGAAGATGCTTGTAGTCAGTTTGTGCGCAGTGATGATGTTCTCTCTCAGCGCTTGCGGCGGCAAAAAGGCAGAGTCCACTGCAGCAGCAGCAAGCAGCACGGCAGCAGCTGCCGAGAGCAAAGCCGAGACGGCGGCAGGCAGCGCAGCATCTGCAGTTGAGAGCGCAGCATCCTCAGCAGTGAGCGCAGCTGAGTCCGCAGCAAGCAGCGCAGCTTCCACAGCCAGCGCTTCATAAAGAGAGCTTAAAGAGAGTTCTAAAATCAAAGAAAAACCGCCGCATACATCCTTGCGGCGGTTTTTCTTGCGCAAAAATACCACAGAGGACGAAAAAACGGGTCAAAGTTTGTTACAATTATATTTCAAGGTGTATTGAATGTATTACGCTGACGTGTTATACTCTTTAAGAATTGTTCAGAGATCATTTTCCTTGTAAGTAGATTTGTTAAGTTTCAGATAAGACTCTTTATGGAGAGAGATATGCTGCAGAAGAAATCGATACGTTTTGCCCTCATCGTGATGTTCGCACTCCTGACCCTCTTCGGAGCAGTGTCAGTATCGGCGGCCGGAACTGTGACAACCGGATACTACAGCGCCACGCTGAAGAAGGATATCCAGACAGTCAAAAAGAATGCCGCGGCGGGAGAGGTGATCGGCCTTAAGCTCAAATACAGCGGCTCGGTCGTGAACAACACGAAAGTGGCGTTCAGATCTTCGAAGCCTTCTGTCGCATCCGTTTCACCGAACGGCGTGATCGTCGCAAAGAAGAAGGGCACTGCCACAATCACGGCGGTCTTCAGAAAGCGGGGAGTCCGGTTCAAGATCAAGGTCAGGGAGGAAACTGCTCAGACCGCAGACAGTCAGGCGATACCGGACGACGTGATCATATTCACTAGCGACGAGGATGATTTCGACGATGAGCCTTCGCCCGCGGAAACTGCTTCGTACAGCGCTCTGAGAAAAAAGATGGTCGCTTATGCCGAGTCATTTGTCGGGCGTCTCCGCTATGTCTGGGCGGGCAATTCCCTGGTCTCCGGGACGGACTGTTCAGGGTTTATTCACCTGATCTACGCGCAATTCGGCCTTGACGCACCGCGCTCCGCAAGTGATTTCCAGCGGATCTCCAATATCGAGTATGACGACCTCATGCCCGGCGACATCGTTGTCTACAAGAATGGCGGCCATGTGGCTCTCTTCATCGGCGACGACATGATCGTTCACTGCAAGGGCAGCAATTACGGCACTGTCAAGGAGAAGATGTGGTACGGCACTCCGACAGGCTATGTCCGCCTGATCAACGACTGATCCGGGACTCCTTTTAAGAAGCGCCTTGAGATGAAAACTGCTTCGCGCAGCGCCTTTGAGATGAGGATCGCTTCGCACAGCAGAATAGAAAGTACAGAACAAACAGAATATACAATAAAAGCAGCTGGCCTTTGCGGACCGCTGCTTTTTTTATGCTTATTTTTGCTGAAATGGCACATGCCGGAAGAAGAACCGGTCAGCGCCCGCCGCTTTCCATCTCCTTAAGGAGCTTAGCGGCGAGCGGATTTCCGCGCTTTGCGGCGTAGGAGGCCCACTTGCGCGCTTTTTCCCTGTTCGGAGCCTCTCCGAAGGAGCCTCTCAGATAGCCCTCAGCGAGCAGGGCGGCGGCCTCGATGCTTCCGAGGGCTGCCTGATCGATGAGCTTCAGCTGCCTCTTCTTTTCTTCGAGTTCCAGCTTTTCCAGTTTTCCGGTTTTCGGCATAAGTCTGTCTCCTTTAAATTGATCACATTTCAATCAAACGCTTTGCCAGAGGGCACGGGTTGTATTATACTACGATAGACCGGATGAAGTAAGAGATTTGAATACTTCCGTTCATTTCATCCGGATGGGACTATGGAGAAGAGAAGAAGATCCGTCACGGTAGTCGGCGGGGTAAATGTTGATATCGGCGGCAGGCCTTTTCGGCCCCTCATTCCCCGGGACTCCAACCCCGGGACCGTGAGAGTGAGCCTTGGCGGAGTGGGGCGGAATATCGCGCATAATGCAGCCCTTCTTAAGATTCCGGTTCGCTTTCTCACGGCATTCGGGATTGACAGCCATGCCCTGGCCATAGAGGCGAGCTGCGCGGAGCTCCAGATCGACATTCACCGCGCGAGGAAGGTTCCCGGCATCTCCACTTCCACTTACCTCTATCTGAGCGACGAGGAGGGAAATATGGTTCTGGCCGTGTCGGATATGGAGATCTGCCGCCTGATCGATGCCGCTTACCTCGCGGAGCAGCAGGACATTCTGGATAGAGCGGAAATCGTCGCGTCGGACACGAATATCCCTGAGGAATCCGTGCGCTATCTGGCGGATCACGTCAGGGCGCCCCTCTTCTTCGACCCCGTCTCAGTGGCAAAAGCCGGGAAGCTGAGGAGCTGCCTTGACAGGATCCACACGCTGAAGCCGAATCTGGCGGAAGCGGAGGCATTAAGCGGCGTTCCCATCACGGACAGGGATTCCATCGTCCGGGCCGGGGAAGCGCTGCTTGAGATGGGCCTTACGAGGGTCTTTATCTCTGCCGGGGCGGACGGCGTATACGCGGCGGAGGACGGGCACCGCGGATTCATGCCTTCCTGCCCGGCACACCCGGTGAACGCGACCGGCGCGGGAGATTCGTTTATGGCGGGGCTTATTTACGCTTACCTGGAGGGGATGAATCTTCGGGACACGGCCGCTTTTGCGGCGGCGGCCGCCGCGCTCACTGTGGAGAGCGAGGAGACGGTGAACCCGGATCTGAGCCCGGATGCCGTGTGGGAGCGGGCAGGAGAGGCGGGGCAGTGGAGAGCGGTTTGAGCTCTGACAGGCGGTTACAGACCGAAGTATTATGAGGAGCGGTTTGAGCTCTGACAGGCGCTTGC
>CADCPJ010000160.1 GCA_902803245.1 uncultured Lachnospiraceae bacterium
CTTGTCGCAGATTTTGCTGGCGGAAGTGCCGGAGAAGTATTATTTAAGTCCGAAGGCGTGTCTGGGTATACTCCGCAGGGCTTCCGTGCGTGGGAAGGAGCTGCCGGAGGTGCTGAGGAAGGCGCTGGAGCGGCAGGCGGGCGGTCTGACGATAGAGGTGGAGTCCTCTGTGTAAACCCGCAGGGGTGCAGCGGAGTTTCCGTGACCGAAGATCAGACCGGGACGCTGGTCGCGCAGGACCACGGGAACCATCCCGCCGTCCTCCAGTCCGCTGGCTTTTCCACGGAACACAGCGCAAAGAGCCGGAGCATCGGTTACGAAGAGGAAGTGTCTCCTACGCTTCGCGCCGGCGTTGTTCCCGCTGCGATGGCGATTGAGAGCAATCCCACGGACAGCCGGGTGAAAATCTCCGAAGGCGGCGTGGTGCAGACCCTCACCCGGCGCATGGGGACTGGCGGAAACAACACCCCGCTCGTCGCACAGCCGGAGCCCATTACGATGAAGATACGCTGCGGCACGGAAGGCGGCGGGAAGGGGCCGCTCCTTCAGCATGACAAATCTGCCACGCTGGGATGCAACAACGACCAGACGCTGTTCCAGCCGGAGGTGAAAGCCTACGGTGTGTGCAGCAAGAGCTCTCATGCCATGCTCTCCGACAATCCGAAGAGTGGGTTCTATGAGGCGGGAACCAGCCGGACGCTCGACCAGGGCGGCGGCAATCCCTCCTGTAACCAGGGTGGCATTTGCATTGTCGCCCCGGCTCCTGAGACCTTTGATGTCCGCTTCACATCGGAGGGCACGAAGAACGCCCGAGGGCATTGTTATCCCACGGAGATTTCCCGCTGTCTGGATACCGGCGAAGCCAACCCGGACAGCAATCATGGCGGCATTGCCGTTGTTGCCTTCGCTCAGAACCAGCGGGATGAGGTCAGGGATTTGGAGGGAAAGAGCGGCGCGCTGCAGGCGCAGCCGGGAATGAAGCAGCAGACCTATGTGCTGCAAGGTTCCATGATTGGAAGGACAGACAAGAACGGGCCGCAGGGCGACGGGATCAACGAGGATGTCAGTTTTACGCTGAATACGGTGGACCATCACGCCGTCGCCGCTCCTGCCGGTGAGCATTACTCTGCCTCAAAGAATTCCTTCTTCACTCAGGCAGTCAAGGAGCAGGCCAACACCCTGGTCGCCTCCGACTGGAAGGAGCCGCCGCTGGTGAACGATACCCCGAATGACGAACCGGTCTATATCGTTCGCAGGCTGACCCCTGTGGAATGTGCGAGGCTCCAGGGCTTTCCCGACTGGTGGTGCGATGGGCTTGCCATCCCGAACCCGACTGCGGAGGAGCTTACCTTTTGGACGGAAGTCTGGGAAACCTGGCGGAAGGTCACACGTCCGGACGGAAAGCCGAAGACGGAGAACCAGCTCCGGAAGTGGCTCGCCGATCCTTACACGGATGCCGCTGAGTACAAGCTGTGGGGCAACGGCATTTGCTTGCCCATAGTTTATTTTGTGCTTTCAGGCATCACATGGGCGGCGGGCAAAGAATGACAAACGGGAGGGCTACCTCTCCCGGTACATACCCTGCCAGATATCGCGGGGGTGTTTCGGGCACATTGCCGATTCTGCACTATTATCAGAAAAACCGCGAAACAGGCGTGGACTTTTTGGGGCTTTAGAGTGATTAATGTACTGCGCCGCACGGAACGGCAGCATCACAGGGGCAAACCCCGGAAAGGACAGGAAAATGATGAAGTATGAGATGAACACGGATGACCGAAAGGTACTGGTCAAGAGGCTGGGCGAGCTGACGGGCGTGAAGCCCGCCTACACCTATATGCCCCGCTGCGCCTACGAATGCGGAGCCTACTCCGTCGAGCGGAACGGCGACCTGATGGTCGAGGAAGCGGATACCGATGCGAACATCATCAACACCCTCATTGCCGAGGGGCTCATCAAGGGTGAGGCGATGGAGATCGCCACCGAGGAACCCACGCAGGACTGGGTGTCGGACGCTGAGTACGAACAGGAAGCGGAGGCTGAGTC
>CADCPJ010000161.1 GCA_902803245.1 uncultured Lachnospiraceae bacterium
ATTGATGCCGCGGCATGTATGGCAGGGGAGGCCAATATGAAGACAGGAGCATATCTCAAAAGAGTTCTGGCCGGAGTGGCCAGCGCAGCCCTCATCTTAGTCGAGGCAGGAGGAATGGGTGCGGCTGTGTATGCCGATCCGCTGCCGACGGAAGTGTCCGCGCCGGAGATGGCCGGAGCGGAGTCGGATGCCGGCGAGGCGGGTGCCTCGGAAGAGAGCACAGGAGGGCTCCTGGAGGAACAGCTTCAGGAGGAGACCCCGGAAGAGACGCCTGAAAATATTCCCGAGGAACCGGACCCGTCCGACTACGAGAGCAGTGAGGAAGAAGAGATCCGGGAAGAGATCCAGGAAGAAGTACAGGAAGAGGTTCAGGAAGAATTCCCAGAGTCTGTCCAGGAAGAATACACGGAGAGTATTGCCGAGAGCATCGCGGAGAGCATTCCCGGGAGCTGGGATGACGTCACAAGCTCGACCACGAGCATCCCGGAGAGCGTGTACAGCATGCCTGAGGACGTGATTTCGGATCCGGATCTCCCGAAACCGGAACCGACGGCCGTCTCCGTTCCTGCCATGCCGCAGACGGAAGGGCTGGTCTCGCTCGTCGGAGCACCGCTCACTCTGGATATGACCATAGTGAAGGAGACGCTTGACAAGACATTTCTTGAGACGACTCCTCACGTCTATCTGTACCTGAAGAGGAAGACGCCTGAGGGCGACAGCTCCACGGGCGGAACCGGACAGCTGAACATAGACGCCCACTATCTGATCAAGCTCGCCTACAACAAGACGGACCTGAAGCTGTCCGCGGTTGTCGGTGATATTCTGACGGGCTCGTATGACGTGTCCTATTACACGGCGGCCTTCGGGAAGAGCGACGAGTGCGACGCCCAGGCGACGAATCCGAGCACGGGCCAGATCACGGACGCATTTATCGCGATCGCTCCCGGCGCAGTCTTCTCCGGCGGCGCGCTGAAGCTCGGTGATACCGCGCCGACCACAATCACGGTCGCAGCAGAGCAGCAGACCGAGAACCTCGGGACCTTAAGCTACGTCGGCACGGCGGTAAATGCAAGCGTATTTAAGAAAATCAGCGGGACGAGCAGCGCCTCGAATCCGTTCTACTTTGACCTCTACCGCATGTCCTCACCGACCGAGACGACCCTCACGGACGCCGTCGTGACGAACGTGCCGACGACCGGCACGATCACGGAAGCGGCGGGGCAGGAGCTCCTTTTAGCGAAGCTCGCATACACCGAGCCGGGAGACTACTATTACGCGGCCCGGGAAAATGATACCGGAAAAGTCGACTACATCACATACGACACGACTCCCCGCGTGATTCACATCAAAGTCGTCCAGGGAACAAACGGAGAACTGAGCGTCGCGCAGGTCGAGACGAAGGGAGACCGGGGCTATACCGTTCAGCCGAACAACCTGACCGTCGGGGCATTCGATATCACAGGTGTCAATGAGCTCTACGGCGTCCCCGCCGAGAGCAGGGACGCGGAGGCGGCGAGGTACGCGTATGAGTTCTACGGCCCGTACGCTTCCGAGAGTGAAGCCAACCCTGAGTCCGGAAGCTATGACGAGACAAAGAAGATCGGTGAGACGGCTAAGCTGGAGGAGGGAGACGAGAACTATGAGTTCAAGCTCTCCACGACTTCTCTCCATACGGGATCCTATTACGCCCTGGTTGAGAAACACAACGGCAAGGTGAACCGCAACAAGACCGTCATCCTCGTTCCCCGCGTCACGGAAGGCGGGGTGTCCTGGGCGCTCTCCTCACCGATTATGACGGTGACAAATGTCTACGCCTACAAGGCGGTTCAGAAGACCATCACACTGAAGACGACGGTGAGCGGAAGCCCGAAGTCGAAGGCATCCTTCCCCATCGTGCTGAGAAACAACAGCGGAACGGCCATCACGACCGTGACGCTTAAAGGCGCTTCCACCGGCGGCGTGAAGCTGAACTTCCGCGCACCGGGCGTATACACCTACCGCATCACCGAGACGAAGGGGAGCGCTGCGGGGTATACCTATGACACCTCGACTCACGTCGTCCGGTTTACGGTGACGGACGGCGGAAAAGGGGAACTCGATTTCGTGATCACTGTGGACGACAAAGAGACCACGGACCCGACGGTGACCTTCAACAACGCCTACTCCGTGGCAGTCCGCATCTATCTTCTCAATGCGACGAACCACTATCTGACGGGAGGAAAACTCCGCGTCACCAACTCCTCCGGCAAGAAGATCGACAACTGGGATACGGAGAATACCTATCACACGGTGCATCTCACGGCGGACGGCAAGTACACGATCACGGAGGTCACGGCTCCCACGGATTACATCAAGTCGGATCCTGTGACATTTACGATAGAGAACGGCAAGATCAAGAACAGCTCCTCGAAGGCGATCCGGATCACCAATACGATGGCTTCCGGCCCGTTCTCCTTCACGAAAGTGAACGCGGAGAACGGAAACGGCGTTCAGGGCGCGACTTACGCGCTCTACCGCATCCGCGCCAACAAGGGGACGAGCGCCTATAAGACTGCGGCCGCGAACCTCTCGAAGGGCAAGATCGTGTGGGATGAGCTCGGCGGCATCGCGACGCAGACGTCCGGTTCCGGCGGAGGAGTGGGATTCTCGAACCTGGGCCCGAACACATATTACGTGATCCGCGAGACGAAGGCGGCACCCGGCTACCAGAAGTCTGCGGACTCCGCGATCATCAAGACCGTGTATGAGAACAGCTCGTGGTCGGTCGACGTGATCTACGGCGCTTCCGGCACTCTCGTAAGAGCCGGCTCCGGATACGCATGGAAGGAATACCCGACCAAGGTCGTCGTCAACGTGCGCTCCTCGAGCGGCGCCTATCTGAAGGGCGCGAAGCTCCAGCTGACCGATACGTCGACGAACAGGGTGATCGAGACCTGGGAATCCGGCTCCACCGGCCACCAGATCAAGGCCACGATGGTCATCGGGAACCGCTACAAGCTCGAGCAGACCAACAAGCTGAAGGGCTACACGAACTCGAACCCGATCACATTTACGGTGGCGGCCAAGGATGCGACCACCTCCTCGCCGGTGCAGTACGTGACGTTCACTGACCAGAAATCGTCCGGAAGCGTCACGCCCACGCCGACCGGCAGCGGCGGTGGCGGCGGCGGAGGCGGCGGAACCGGAACTGTCACGCCGACCGGCAGCATCACGCCCACGGGAACCGTCACGCCGTCCGGCAGCATCACACCTACCGGCGGCGCGACCAGCAGTTCCACGACAAACGGCACAAAGAAGTCGACCAACGCGGCGACAGGGGACAATGCCCCGATCATCCCGCTTGCACTCATCATGTGCTGCGCAGCAGCGGTGATCCTCTTCGTGCTTCTCCGCAGAAAGAGCTGACACACCAAAAGGTGACATTGGGGACAGTCCCCAATGTCACCTTTTTTGACAATTTGCGAAAAATATGGAAATGGTCAGAAATATCTGACGGCGGCATGAGATGCAGCCGGAGGGGGGCGCTGAAGGTGTGATGGTTTTTACAAAGCGGCAGGATTGCTTTACAAAGCGGCAGGATTGCTCTACAAAGCGGCAGGATTGCTTTACAAAGCATAGTGACTGCCTTACAAAGTGCAAGGATTGCTTTAAAAAGAGATAAGATGGTTTTACAAAGCGACGAAGAATGATTCCTGGCAGAGCGTCAGTGAGCCGGGAATCTGCAGTTAAGACGGCTGCAGGGAGAAGACAAGAATGGCGCTCCATAAATGGAACACCGATAAGTCAGATATCTGCAGCGAAAACAGCTGCAGGGAGGAGGAACACAGAATATGAGATGGATGATCGCGTCCGACATACACGGATCGGCGCTGTACTGCAGGATGATGCTTGAGAGATACCGCCTGGAGAAGGCCGGCAGGCTTCTCCTCTTGGGAGACCTGCTCTATCACGGGCCGAGAAATGACCTCCCGCAGGGCTACGCACCGAAGGAGGTCATCCATCTTCTCAATTCCTGCGCCGAAGAACTCGTCGCAGTGAGGGGCAACTGTGAGGCGGAGGTGGACCAGATGGTCCTTGGCTTCCCCGTCATGGCGGACTACGCCCTCCTCCCGACAGAAAATGGTCTCATCTACATTACCCACGGCCATCACGCGTCGGAGACCGCTCCCCCGCCCCTGAAAAAAGGGGACATCCTGCTCCACGGTCACACGCACGTCCCGAAGTGCGTGGATCACGGGAACTATATCTATATGAATCCCGGCTCCGTGGCGATCCCGAAGGACGGAAGCCGCCACAGCTATATGATCTGGGACGGCGCGAAATTCGAGTGGAAGGACCTTGAGACCGGGGAGACCTATATGGAGTATCCCAAGTGCCGGGGATGATGAGCAGTTACAGTGATCTTTTCTTTTACTTCTGATGCGCCGGCAGTGCACTTTGGAAGCATCGGAAGCATCGGAAGCATTGGACAGATCAATAGTTCTTGATGGCGGTGTCATTTGGCACGATGATGATGTAGGTGCCGTCCTTGCAGTACCTGAGAAGCTTTTTCATCACATTGGTCTTTACGCTCACGCACCCGGCGGTGTACCAGCGGTCCGTGCTCTTGCAGTGCAGGAAAATGGCGGAGCCCCTTCCGTAGACCGGCGGATCGATATTGAAACCGATGGCCATGGCGTAGGCGTACTGATAGTAGTTGATCAGGTGCTCTCCGGAGATCCCGGAGTAGCTCTCGACCCAGGTGTTGTAGGTCTCCGGCTCCGCGGACCAGTAGGAGTAAGGAGTGATGTCTTTCCAGGTCATGGCGGTCCCGGGATTTTCGGCTTTTCCGAACGCGTGCAGAATCGGGAAAGAGCCGATGGGGGTCGTCATATCCCCTGCGTGACGGCTCATGGACATGCCGTTTTTGCCGTATCCGCAGTAATACTTGAACTTTCTCTTCCAGGATCCGTCTGTTTGCCTGTTCCAGAGGGAGAGCTCGTGGTCGACAACGACGATGATCTGGTCGGTCAGAAGAGCCGTTTTCGTCCGCTTCAGGTATTTTGCGATCCTCTCCTTCCTGACTGCGGCAAATGCTTTCGAATCTGCGGTCAGTGAAGCCTTCTCCCCCTTCGGATAACCCTTGAGGACGTAGTGGCGCAGAACCTTTTTGTCATTTTCCCCATATTTTAAGAGAAGAGACGGATGCCTGGATATGTAGTAGTCGTAGTCGTAGACTGGCGAGTAATCGATTCCTGAGTAGACCGTCGCGTGGGCTGTTGCATCATCTCCTGCAACGAGCAGTCCGGACAGGGGGACGGCCAGGGCGATGAATGCCAAAAGGAGCGGCAGGCGGGACAGCATTTTGCGGTCATGCGG
>CADCPJ010000162.1 GCA_902803245.1 uncultured Lachnospiraceae bacterium
TAGGCGTATATAGCTGCAGAAGGTGCGGCCGCGGCGCAAAGGCACAGTAAAGCCTTACTCTTATTATGCATGGATGTGTTCCTTTCCGGTTTTATGGGGCCGTCACATTTCCTCTAAGTTTTAACACCACATTGTCGACCGAGTATTTCGGCGACTCGGCTGTCTTCTTTATACCTGATCCCGTCGTACATCCCGTGACCGTGAAGGTCATTTTCGGGTTCTTCTGCGCCCCGTAATACCGCGCCCCGATGAAGCCGTTCACCCGGCAGTTCTCTATGAGGACGGAAGGGGCGGCGCCGGGGTAATCGCAGTTGTGGTATCTCACGGTCTCCGACTGCTTCGAAAGGCCGTTGTCAAGACAGCAGCCGCTTATAATGCTCGTCGAGTGAGGCCTCGTGCCTCCGCCGATCACATTCCTGTTGCCCGGGCTGGTCATCGTGAGCGTACAGTTTTTGATGATGTTTGTATAGTATGCGCTCTCGTCCCCGAAATCGTCATGAATCAGGTACCACGTCCCCGTGGCATGGCAGGTGAGGCCGTCCAGCACGGCATTGGAGCCGAGGTTAAAAGGCGAAAAGCGGTGATTTCCGTCCACCAAGGCACCGTATTTCGTCCCCGCAAGATCGCATACAACGACGGCGCCCTTTAAGAAGCGCACCGTCCTGTTGTTTATGATGAGCCCGTACTGGAAGAGGTTCATCCCTTCCGTCCTGTCACTCATCGTGTCGAAAATCCCGCTGCCGAAATAAGCCCGGTACTCTTCCACCAGGTCATACGTCCCGGCTTTTACCACGACATCCTCCCCCGTCTCATAGAGGGCCCGCGTGAGGGACGTATACTCCCCGTCCCCGCTCTTTGACACGGTCACCGAGCTGCCCGCTTCGCTGTCCGGAACGGCGTTCAGCGTGATCGAGACCGCGTCACCCGCATCCGACACGGCGGCCGCTTCTAAAGAGCCGGGCAGGCCGCTCTCTAAAGGGCTGTCCTCCCGGTCCTTGCCGGATCCGCCGTGAGGGTCTTCTTCCTCCTCAAAAGCCGCTCTTTTCCCGGAATTATTCTCTCCCTGTCCGGGCCGTTTTTTTACGGTGACCCTGCACCCAAGAGACGTCTTCCCGGCCTTCGCCGTGACAAAGCAGCTCCCCGTCTTCCCGGTCGGGACAAGCACCGCGCTTTGCCGCTTCGCCCCCTTTGCTCTTACAGTGATCAGCCTCTTCCCCTTTACCGACCACTTCACTTTCTTCTTATATCCGCGGACTTTGAGCACCGCCTTCCCGTCCGTAAATACCGTGATTTTTGTCCGGTTCAGATGAGGACCGCCGGAGGCCGGCACCCGCACCGCACAGTTCGGGATCATCAAGGCAAGAAAAAGAAGTGCTGCAGCCGCGCCCAGCACCTTCTTTGCAATTGTCATCCTCTTTTGGATCACATTTTTCATACTATGAAAGCCGTTAGCGAAACTGTCTCCGGCAGTTCCTTAGGTTAACTGGTATCAAAGCGCCCGCCTATCTCGCGACGGCATCCACTTCGTCCGGATCCGAAGTCCCTCCGCCATCCGGGCTTCCCGGCCCTTCAGGGTTTTCCAGGTTCCCGGCTCTCTTTTGAGTCTCTCCTGCAGCTTCGATTACGAGCCTGTGCGGCAGGCAGACGATGACATCGCCCGCCGATCTTATGGCTCCCTGCCCCATGCAGTACCCGTCCGGGCAGTCGGCCTCCTCCATCTTCGCCTCCCCGTCCCGGATCACGAGGAGATTGTGGCCGTAAGCGGTATCGATCGGGACAGACGCATCCCTTCCCAGGTCATACCTGGCGACTTCCTTTCCGTCCACACGTATGACTGCGTATCCGGCTTCTTTCCGGGATGAGCCTCTGAAAAACATGACAAGGGAAATGAGGAGAGCAGCCGCAAGAAGGCCGGATATAAGGGCCAGGTCCCTCTTTATGTTCCCGCCGCGGTCCCTCATCACAGCTGTTCCGCGATCTCATAGATCAATCTCTCGGAGTCCTCCCAGCCGAGGCAGGGATCCGTGATCGACTTGCCGTATGTGTGTTCACCCACCTTCTGGCTTCCCGGCTCAATATAGCTCTCGATCATGAGCCCCTTGACGAGGCCTTCGATCTCGCCGGAGAGGGAGCGGCTGTGCATGATTTCCTTTGCGATGCGGATCTGCTCCTTGTAGTGCTTTCCGGAGTTGCTGTGATTCGTGTCGATAATGATGGCAGGGTTTTTGAGCTTTGACGACTGATACATATCGGAGAGCCTTATCAGGTCCTCATAGTGGTAGTTCGGTATGTACTGCCCGTGCTTGTTCACGGCGCCGCGCAGCACGGCGTGGGTCAGGTCGTTGCCTCCCGTCTCAATCTCCGAATTCCTGTAAATAAACATCTGCGGGGCCTGCGCCGCCGTGATCGAATTGAGCATCACGCTGAAGTCTCCGGACGTCGGATTCTTCATGCCGACCGGGATGTCGACGCCGCTCGCCACCATGCGGTGAAGCTGGTCCTCCCCCGAGCTCGCGCCGACGGCTACATAGGACAGCACGTCGTCCATGAAGGAGTGGTTCTCGGGATAGAGCATCTCGTCTGCCGGCGTCAGCTCCGACTCAAGGATCACGTCGATGTGCATCTTGCGGATGGCCATAAGTCCTGCCAGGAGGTCCGGCTTCTTCTCGGGATCCGGCTGATGGAGCATGCCTTTATAGCCCATTCCCGTCGTCCTCGGCTTATTGGTATAGACGCGCGGAATCACGAGAATCCTGTCGGAAACCTTCTCGGCTGCGCGCGCGAGCCTCACCGCGTAATCGACGACGGCCGCCTCGTTGTCCGCGGAGCAGGGACCGATGATGAGGAGGAACTTCCTGCTCTTTCCCTCCAAAATGCTGCGTATCTCGGCATCCCTCTTCTTCTTCAGTTCCGCGTACTCCCTGGGAAGCGGCAGAACAGCCTTCACCTCATCCGGCTCAGGCAGCGCTTTGATAAATGTGAAGCCCATATAAAGATGTTACTCCTTCCCTTTAACCTCATTCACTCCTCAGCGCATCGATCGGGTTCAGCTTCGACGCCTTCACGGCGGGAAGAAGCCCGAATATGATGCCGATCCCCATCGAAAATGCCACCGCCACGATGCAGGCCGGTATGCTGACCGCGGTCGGGGTCTTCATGATGTTGGAGACCACCCTTGACAGCACGATTCCGCTCACGACCCCGATGGTGCCCCCGAGGGATGTGAGGACGGCCGCCTCTGTCAGGAACTGTGCGGCGATTCTCCTCCTCTTAGCCCCGATCGCCTTTTTGAGGCCGATCTCTTTTGTGCGCTCGGTGACCGACACCAGCATGATGTTCATGACGCCGATGCCGCCGACGAGGAGGGAGATTCCCGCGATCCACAGCAGCTGGTTGTTCGTCGAATTGGCGAGCTGCTGCATCCTCGTCGCCTCTTTCAGGAGGTCCTCCGCCGTATAGCTGAACTTGCTGTTCGAGTTTGGCACCTCACGGATCTGGTTCTCGGAGAGGTATTTCGCGACGTTGTTCCCGGCTTTCGTCATCATGTCGGTGTTTTCCGCCTGCACGGCGACCGTCTGCGGCTCGTCGAAGCGGTAGATGATCGGCCAGATGCTGATGGGCACAAAGACCGTCCCCGCCGCGCTGTCCGCGTAAGTCCAGTACTCCTCTACGCTGTTGATCTTGATGCTGTCGCTGTTCTTCTTCTCGGCAACCCCGATCACGACAAAAGGCTCGGTCGCGATCTCGATGATCTTCCCGATCGGGTTCTGGCCCTCGAAGAGGGAGGCGGCCGTATCGGAATCCACTATAGCACACTTGTGGTAGCTGCGGTTGTCATTTTCCGTAAATGTGCGCCCGTAGGTAATCACGTAATCATTCACGTTGAAGTAGTGGCTGTCGATCCCGATCAGGTTTCCGTTGAACGGGCTGTTGCGGTAATACACGCTGTCCGCGTAGCTGCGGTTGCGGTACAGGGATACTTCCTTCACTCCCTCGAGATGCTCCAGTGTCCGGCGGGTCCTCTCGTCAATGACGTAAACCCCTTTCGGCAGGTCATTGTACTGCATCTCATATTCAGTTTTGTCCTGCCGGAGCGACACCGTCACGACGTTGTTTCCCGATCCGATCAGGTTCTCCTTGATCTGCTCGTTGGTTCCCTTGATCGTGGACACAATGGTGATAATTGCCGCTATGCCGATGATGATACCCAGCATTGTCAGCAGGGAGCGGAGCTTGTGGCTCCAGATTCCCTGAAATGACAGGGTAATGTTTTCTATCATATGTGACTCACCTCGAAAAGATGAATGATATTTTCAGCCGTAGAGATCGTCAACCGATCCCGTCTGGGTCGGGGTGCCGTCGGTCACATCCGTCCCGTAGGGGAACGCGATATAGTCGTTCTGGGTGATGCCGCCCCTGACCTCGATGATGTAGCTGTCCGGAGACTTTCCGGTGACGATGTACCGCTTCTCAAGGAGGTTGTCCTTGTTTTTCATATAGACATATCTCCCGCTGCTGTCCGATCTCACGTACATCTTCTCCACGTAGAAGGAGCTGCCCGAATCGGCCTCATCGCCGCTGTACTTGACGGACACATAGTCCCCTTCCCTGAATTCCGCGTCATCCGCGATATTCACGACGCAGGGGTAATAGGACACATTCGGATTTCCCATCGACCAGCCGTCCATGGAAGATGCGGGGTAGTCCGAAATGCTCGAGACATAGCCCATGTATTCCGTATCATTATCAAATGATGTGATCGTCACCTGCTGGTCGACAGCCAGGCTGTCCAGCTCCAGTTCGCTCACGGAGATGCCGACTGTGTATCCCCCTCCGCCGGAGACGACCACGACCGCCTCCGAATTCTTGTAGGCGTCGTCGGGATCCCTCACCGTCTTCACGGTTCCGTTCACCTTGCTTCGCACCGCCCCGTCGCTCATCTCTCTCTTCATTTCCCTCATGTTTACGACGGAGAGCTTGTAGCTGATGGTCTCGTCGCGGATCTCCTTCTCCTTCTGGATGCGCATCTCCTCGATCTCCTTCGCCGTGTAGCTCGCCTCAAAGTCGATCGACGAGTCGTTAAGGGAAGGGGCGACGTCGTCCTCGTCGTCGTCCTCGTAATCTTCATCATCGTAATAGCCCCCTCCGCCGTAAGGAATGTCATCGAGGTCGTCTTCCTCTTCGCCGTCTATGTCGTCCTCATCGTCGATCTTCTCCACATCCTTCGGGAGCGGGGCGTTCTTTGCGGGGTCATAGAGACGCACGGCAACCTTGTGACCGTCGCGGATGAGATGGAGGCCCACGGAGTACTCGAGCGGAGCACTCATATTGTCGTTCTGGTGCTTCTCAAGGACGACATACACCTCATTCGGGGCCCCGTTTAAGAAGGAATAGTCCGTCCCCTGGCTGCCCGAATTCGCATTTTCCGCCGAGGAGGTCTGCTCGCTCTCCGGGGTGACCACTATGAGCTGCCCGCCGTCAACGAAGCTGTTTTCCTCCTCCTCAATGCCTTCCTCTATGCCGTCCTCTTCGAAGTCTTCCTCTTCTCCGTCTTCTACCGTATATTCTATGTGCTCTGTCGGATACTGGTCCGTCACGTCGTCGGGCATCACTTCCACCTCGTAGTTTTCAGGGGGGGTGTCTGTGGAGCCGGCCTCGAACTCGGAATAGGGCGCTTCTTCGGAGCTCAAAGCATCCGGGCTCGGATCGATCCCTTCGCTTGCAATCTCTTCCTCGCCCACTTCCACGGCGTCGTCTCCGTAGACGTTGAGCGGCAGAAGGCCGAAGCCCCTCCATATCCTCAGCTCGTCGGCGACCTCCACGCCCTCATCGGCGAAGGAAGCCGTGACCGCCTGCGGGTCGTCCTGCCTGACAAACTCCCCTGTGGAAGTGAACATCGCGAGGAGCTGTTCCTCCGTGAGCGCGTCGAGGGAGCTCCACAGATAGATGTAGGGATTCGAGATGGTGCCCTCGCCCTTCACCCGGACAGCCGTCTCCTGCGGGTCGTATTTCTTCGGCTCCGGCGTCGGAGTGGGGGTTACGTCCGGTTCGTCGGGACCTAAGTCGCCGTCAAGTCCGGCGTCATCGTCTTCGTCGTGAGGGACGAGCCTCTTTATCTTCTCGAGCTCCTCCTCGGCTCTCTTTAAGGCCAGTTCCTGCTGGGCCAGTTCATTTTCCGCCTTCTCGAGCTGTATGGAAGTCAGCGTAGTGTCGTAAGTGATGAGGGGATCTCCCTTCTTCACTTCCTGGCCGGGCTTTACAAGCACTTCCTTGACGTTCTGGGTGCCGCTGATAAATACGCTCTGGATGCGGTCGGCAGCAACGGAGCCGTAGGACTGGGAGTCCTCCATAAAATATTCTGCGGGCATCACGACATCGGCCACCTGAAAGACGGTGACCGGTTTGACCTGGGAATTCCTGTATACGGTGAGACCGCCGTAGATACCTCCGCATATGACGGAGGCGACCACAATCCCTGTAATCAGCCGAACTGCAACCTTATGCATATTTATCCCTCGCCTGCGCCGCTCAAGATACCGTCAAAGATGTGATAGACCGTCTCCGCGTGGGAAGCGATCTGCGCGTCATGGGTGATCATGATGATCGTTGCGCCGTTTTCGTGAAGCTCTTTAAAGAGCTCCATGACCTGTTTTCCGGAGGTGGAATCCAGGGCTCCCGTAGGTTCGTCCGCAAGAAGGAGGCGCGGATTGCCGACGATGGCCCTGGCAATTGCCACCCTCTGGTTCTGTCCGCCGGAGAGTTGGTCGGGGTGGTGATTCATCCGGTCCTCAAGTCCGACGACCTTCAGCGCATCCGCTGCCCTTTTCCTTCTCTCCGCTTTCCTGACGCCCGCAAAGAGGAGCGGCAGGGCGACATTGTCAAGCGCCGTCATTCTCGGCATCAGGTGGAAGGACTGGAAGACAAAGCCGATGTATTTGTTGCGGATCTCGGCCAGCTGGTTGTCGCTGCAGCGTCCTATGTTGTTTCCCTCCAGGTTGTAAATGCCGGAGGTTGGGACGTCCAGGCACCCGATGATGTTCATGAGCGTGGACTTTCCGGAGCCGGAGGGCCCCATGATGGCGATGTAATCCCCTTCGCTCACCGTGAGGGAAACATTTTTCAGAACGTGAAGCACGGACGATTTTCCCATCTGGTAGTCCTTGCAGATATCATGCATGTCCAGTATCATCCGACGATCTCCTCCCCGGCGGCGATGTAAGGAGCTTCCACACTTCGGAAGTCCTCCTCGTCCCCTTCATCGAAGTCAAAATCGTCCTCTTCCGTCCATTCCTCATCGTCCACCCACTCCTCGTCGGACCACTCGTCCTCCTCGTCATTCGAATCGGCCGGGCTGCCGTCGCTGTAGAAGTCCTCGTCTCCTCCCGTCGTCTCAAACGCGTCGAGGTTGTTCTCCGTGACGGCCATGCCTTCCTTCAAGCTGTCCGAAGGCACTGCGATGAAGTCGTCCGCCGTGAGGCCGCTCTCTATGACGTACACGTCGTCCGCCTCAGTGTACTCGCCGAGCGTCACCGGGAGCTTCGCGAGTACGCGGTTCTTTTCTCCCCACACCCAGGGATTCCCGTCCTTGTCATTGATAAATGACGCAGAGATCCGGATCTGCCCGGTGCCGGTCTCTTCTCCGAAGTTCTCGGTCATATAGACGTGCTGTCCGACCATGAGTCCCTCAAGCCCGTCGATGTTCACATAGAACGGGTACTTGGAGGTATTCATCATTCCCCCGTCGTCATCTTCGCTGTAATAATTGTTGGAGGTCTGTGATTTTCCGGGGGACTTGTAGTCCACGTCGCTCACCACGCCGTACCACACCATCGAGTCGTCCACCCGCGAGTGTATGATCATCTGCTTCCCGGCCGTGATCTGTGAGATATTCGTCTCATCGATCGTTCCCTTGATGCGGTAGTTGTCGATCTCCACCAGCTTGATAAATGCTTCCCCGCCCGATCCGTCGTCATCCACGTCAAAGGAATCGAAGGCATCCACGTCGTCGTCATCCGCTCCGTATTCCGTCAGGCTCACGTCGGCCTGGCCGGCCTTCTCGATCCTTCCGTCAAACGGGGCCGTCACATCCAGGTTCTTCGTGGCCTCCTTCAGCTTCAGGATCTCCTTCTCCTTGAGCCCGATGTTGTAATTCGTCTCGCGGATCTCCGTGTCTGTCTCCTGGATCTTCAGCGTGTAGTCCAGCTGGTCCTCCTGCTTCGCTTTCTGCTTGTCCGCTTCGAGCTGCTTCTTCTCCTCCTCCTTGGAGATGAGGGCGTTCTTTTGTTCCTCGAGCTCCAGCTCCGCCTTCTCGAGGCTGTTCTGGGCCTGCTCGGCGTCATATGTGAAGAGCTTGTCGCCTTCCTTGACGATGTCTCCCTTCTTCACATAGACCTTTCCCACCTTCTTGCTGCTGTCCTTCTTGATATTTGCCTCGCTGCCCGTGCTGACAATCCCCGCAAATACCTGGGATTCCATGACGTCCGTCAGCCCCGAGAGCATAGCCACCGACTGCACGGGAACCGTGCTCTCGCTCTGGGCGCCGCAGCCCGTGACGAGCCCCGCCGCTATTGCGGCAGCCATGAACAGTATCAGCGTCTTGCGCATGAACAAACTCCTCGCTTTATCAAAATGATATTGCCCTAAAGTATATCCCCAAATTATGTTGGTTCTGTGAATCCGTCCAAGATCCGTTCCCCCTGGCAAAGAGCCGTCTGCTTATGTTCAAGGGAGCTGCACTTAAAACACCTGAAGCAGCCGGATGTACAACCGAAGATTGAGATATTTATTCAATTATGTTATACTATTTTTCACCTGCTTACAGCCGCCCGCAAAAAATCGGCGTGGCATTTCGCAAAAGATATCGCAATCCAAAGGACTTATGACAGTATGAAAATTGCAGTAATCACAGATACCAACAGCGGCATGACTCCCTCCGACGCGGAAAGTCACGGCATCTATCTGCAGCCCATGCCCGTCATCATAGACGGCAAGGAATACCGCGAGGGCGAGAATCTCGACGACGAGCTCTTCTACTCCCTGCTTGCTGACGGCGCCGATATTCACACCTCCCAGCCCTCCGCCGGCGATGTGCTCGACCTGTGGAAGGATCTCCTTAAGGACTACGATCAGATCATACACATCCCGATGTCGAGCGGCCTGTCCGGAACATGCCAGAGCGCCATGCTCTACGCCCAGGAATTTGACGGCTGCGTTCACGTCGTAGACAATCAGAGAATCTCCGTCACGCAGAGGCAGTCCGCGCTTGACGCCGCAGCCATGGTGAAGGCAGGCATGGACGGCGCAGCCATCAAGGCCCGCCTTGAAGAGACCCGCTTTGATTCCCATATCTACATCACGGTGGACACCCTGAAGTACCTCAAAAAAGGAGGCAGGGTCACTCCCGCCGCGGCCATGATCGCCGGCGTCCTCAACATCAAGCCGGTTCTCCAGATCCAGGGCGACAAGCTGGACGCCTTCTCAAAGTGCCGCGGAATCAGGCACGCGAAAAAGATCATGACGGAAGCTGTGGCAGAAGGAATCGAGAACGAGTTCGGGGGCATCGCTTACACAGACGCTCCCGGCGCATGGATCGGCCTCGCCCACACCCGCAACGAGGAGGCCGCGGAGGCCTTCCGCAAAGAAACAGAGGCTTCTTTCCCAGGTTTTGACGTCCACGTGGACCGCCTCCCCATCAGCATCGCCTGCCACATCGGGCCCGGCTCCCTCGCGCTTACTTGCACGAAGGTGCTTCCGGAGGGGGTACAGTATAATCGTTAGTCACTCCGCGCATTGTTCCTGCCGCATTCGTGAACGGATTATCAAAAGCAGACAGGAATAGCCTTTTGTGAACGGATTATCAAAAGCAGACAGAAATAGCCTTTAAATGAAATATCACGCGGCTGGGCACGCATTACTCCTCCCGCACTTGTGAACGGATTATCAAAAGCAGACAGAAAAACAATTGCATAGTGTATTCAGACATCTGCACAAGCTTAGTATATCTTAGCTCGTTGGAAATTGCGTTATTCAGCCGAAAATGCATTCAACCATGCATTTTCGAATGAATGGTTTTAGCAATTTTCAA
>CADCPJ010000163.1 GCA_902803245.1 uncultured Lachnospiraceae bacterium
AAGACCGACATGAAGAAGACCGATATGAAGAAAACGGACGCGGCATGAGATTTTCGCATGGAGTTTGCCGATGACCAATGAGGACAGGATACGCGGCTATCTGGGCCTTTCAGCGAGGGGCAGGAATGTGGAGAGCGGTGAGTTTTCCACGGAGAAAGCCGTAAAGAGCGGGAGGGCTTACCTGGTATTGATTGCCGGGGACGCCTCGGAGAACACAAAGAAGAAATTTCAGAACATGTGTGAGCACTATCAGGTTCCCTGCCATATTTTCGGGGACCGGGAGATGCTCGGATGCACAATCGGCCGGGACTTTCGGGCGTCGCTTGCGGTGACCGACCGGAAGCTGGCAGAAGCGGTCAGGGCACTGATCACGGAATAAACACTCGGAAAACAGCGAAGAGCTGCTTAATCCTAAAGGACTAGCTTCGCGCCGAAACACGCGCGCAACTCCTCTTTTTTGAATTGCAATATACAGTATAAGTAGTATTGAGGGAGAGGTCGTATATGGTAAAGATCAATGTTCACAAACTGGCACTTGAGGTGGGAGTTTCCCGCCAGGAGATCCTGGATTTCCTCGCTGAGAAGGGCCACACGAAGCTGACGGGCGTCAGCTTTGTCCCTGACAGCGAAGTGGAGAATATCCGGGCTGCCTTCGGCAAGAAGGAGAGTGCTCCGCCTTCACCGGAAGCGGACCTGGCCAGTTCGTCGGACGAGAAGACTTCCGAGAAGTCTGATCGCGCTGCAAAAGAGGATGCGGAGAAGCAGCCTAAGAAAAAGAGCGGGATCGTGCGCGTCGTGCGCCAGCAGAACGCTACGAGCAGCTTGAAGCAGCGCCGCCCGAGACGGCCTCAGGCGGAGGCTAAGCCCGTAAGCCCCCTTCAGGAGATGAAGGAAGAACTGCCAAATGGCAGCGCTAAGATAGAGAACCTCGTGCCGGAGACGCCGGCCGGGGCGGAGCCCGCAAAAGAGGCGCCCGCCAGGGAGGCATCGCTTCGCGAGGAGCTTCAGGGCGCGGCAGGAGGACAGACGGCGGAGACTTCCCCGGCTGCTTCGCATGCGGAAGAGGAGGCGAAAGCCCCGGAGAAGGCAGCTTCCGGGCCGGCTGAGAATAAAGCCCCTGCATCCGAAAGTGCTGCGGCGGATTCTGCCGAAGCCGCGAAGGAGAGCGCAGGAGGTGAAGTGAAGGCGGAGGCGGCTCCCTTAAAGGACGAGGGAAAGACTCCTGCGCCCGAAAAAGCCGCTGCGCCCAAAAAGGCTCCCGCAGCGGAGAAGACGGCTTCCGCGGAGAGCGCGGCCGCAGACAGCGCGAAGAAAGCTGAGGCGGCCAAGGAAGAGGACACCGGATTCAGAAACGGAAGAATCATCCGCTCCTTCGGCGCCGCCGTGGCCCAGCAGATGAATTCGTCGTCCGGCAGGACCGGCCGCGACAGCCGCGGGAGAGGCGGTGCCGGCAGGGGAAATGCCCAGGGCGCGAGGGATTTAAGGGGCGGACAGTCCCGCACCGGCTCTGCCCAGGGAACAAGAGATGCGAAGGACGCAAGGGGCGGAGCGAGAGGAACGCAGACGAGAGGCGGCGACCGCAGCTTCGGCCAGGGCGCATCCCGCACTTCGGGAGCTCCGGGCGCAAGAGGTGACCGGAGCGGAAGCTTCGCGGGCAGGGGCGGACAGGCCCGCCCGGGCCAGGCGCCTTCCTTTGCCGGAAGGGGCGGCAAGCCCCAGGGCGGCGGAGGCGACGGAGCGCTCGCCCACAAGACGACCCGCGACTTCAGAAAGGACGGGAAGGACCGCGAGCGCAGCCGCGAGGAGAGAAGGGAGATGGGCCGCGGCAGGACAGAGAACCCCGCGAAGGGCTCACAGGGCGGCAAGCGGACGTTTAACCGCGTCCCGAAGGCCCTGCAGAACAAGACCCCGAATGCTCCCCAGAAGAAGGAAGAGATCGTCGTCACCGAGATCCGCGTCCCCGAGCGCATCACGGTCAGGGATCTGGCCGAGAAGATGCATATTCCGGGAGCCCAGCTCGTCAAGGAGCTCTTCATGAAGGGCAATATGGTGACCCTCAATCACGAGCTTCCCTATGAGACGGCGGAGGAGATCGCCCTCGAGCACGAGATCATCTGCGAGAAGGAAGAGAAAGAAGACGTCATCGGCGCTCTCCTTAAGGAGAACGAAGAGGACGAGGGAGAGATGGTGGAGCGCCCGCCGGTCGTCTGCGTGATGGGCCACGTCGACCACGGCAAGACTTCGCTCCTCGATGCCATCCGCGACACCCACGTCACGGACCGCGAGGCGGGCGGCATCACACAGCACATCGGCGCGTATATGGTGGAGATCGACGGAAGGAAGATCACGTTCCTCGACACCCCCGGACACGAGGCATTTACCGCCATGCGTATGCGCGGCGCCAATGCGACGGACATCGCCGTCCTTGTGGTCGCTGCCGACGACGGCGTCATGCCCCAGACCGTGGAGGCGATCAATCACGCCAAGGCGGCGGAGGTGGAGATCATCGTCGCCGTCAACAAGATCGACAAGCCGGGTGCCAACATAGACCGCGTGAAGCAGGAGCTGTCCGAGTACGGACTCATATCCGAGGACTGGGGCGGCAGCACGGTGTTCTGCCCTGTTTCCGCGAAGACGAGGGAAGGTCTCGAAGATCTTCTGGAAATGATTCTGACCGTCTCCGAGATGCACGAGCTGAAGGCCAACCCGAACCGGAAGGCCCGCGGCATCGTCCTCGAGGCGAGACTCGACAAGGGCCGCGGCCCGGTGGCGTCCATCCTGATCCAGAAGGGAACGCTCCACCAGAGCGATTTCATCGCCTGCGGCGCCGCGTCCGGCAAGGTCCGCGCCATGACCGACGAGAACGGCAAGAGGCTGCAGAGGGCGACGCCTTCCATGCCGGTCGAAATCATCGGACTCAGCTCCGTGCCGGAGGCCGGCGAGGTGCTGGTGTCCATGGACAGCGACAAGGAAGCGAAGGAATTCGCGGCCGTCTTCGTCAGCGAGAACAAGAAGACCCTGCTCGAGGACACGAAGACGCAGATGTCCCTCGACGATCTCTTCAACCAGATCAAGGAGGGGTCGCTGAAAGAACTCCCGATTGTCGTCAAGGCGGACGTCCAGGGCTCCGTGGAAGCGGTGTCCCAGTCCCTCTTAAAGCTCTCCAACGAGGAGGTCGTGGTCAAGGTGATCCACGGCGGCGTAGGCGCGATCAACGAGTCCGACGTCTCGCTGGCAGCCGCCTCCAACGCGATTATCATCGGCTTCAATGTCCGCCCGGACAACACGGCCAAGATGATGGCGGACAACCAGAAGGTGGATATCCACCTCTACAACATCATCTACGAGGCGATCGAGGACGTGGAGAGAGCCTTAAAGGGCATGCGCGCCGCGGTTTACGAGGAGAAGATCCAGGGCCACCTGGAGATCCGCCAGATCTTCAAGGCCTCCGGTATCGGCAATATCGCCGGCTCCTACGTGAAGGACGGCATCATCACGAGGAACAGCAAGGTCCGCGTCTTCCGCGGCGACGAGAAGATCTTCGAGGGCGAGCTCGCTTCGCTGAAGAGATTCAAGGACGACGTGAAGGAGGTCCGCGAGGGCTTCGAGTGCGGTCTTGTATTTGACGGCTTCGGCGACTTTGCCGAGTTCGATACCGTCGAAGCTTATACGATGGTAGAGGTAGAAAGAGAATGAGAAAAATGAGTCCGAAGAATCTCAGGGTGAACGGGGAGGTGGCAAGAGAGCTCTCCCAGATCATCCGGGAGCTCAAGGATCCGAGGATCGCCCTTATGACTTCGGTCATGGACGCCTATGTCGCGGCGGACCTGAAGACCTGCAAGGTGTACATCAGTGTGCTTGGAAGCGAAGAGGAGCAGGAGGACACGAAGGAAGGACTCGAATCGGCGAAGGGATTTATCCGCAGGGAGCTGGCTCACCGGCTCAATCTGCGAAACACTCCTGAGCTGACATTTATCCTGGACCGCTCCATCGAGCGGGGAGTGATGATGTCGAAGCGGATTGATGAAGTGATCAGGGCAGATATGCATGAAGAATCTTGCGGAAATCATAACTGAAGATATGAGAACCGTGGCTGTTGCGGGCCACGTGAATCCGGACGGCGATTGTGTGGGCAGCTGCACTGCCGTCTGGCAGTATTTGAGGAAACTGCGCCATTTTGACAGGGTCGACCTCTATCTGGAGGAACCGAGGGAGTCACTCCTCTTCCTGAAGGGAATGAACAGCTTCCTGCAGACGGTCAGGGACCCGATCGCCTATGACCTCTTTATCTGTCTTGATGTGAGCGATTACAGGCGGATCGGCGTCGCCGCGGAGCTCTTTGACCGCGCGAGGGTGCGCGTCGCGATAGATCATCACGTCAGCAATTCGGGCTTTGCCGATATCAACCACGTGGTGCCGGACGCCAGCTCCTGCGCGGAGGTCCTCTGCTCGCTCATGGATTTTGACCTGATCGACGAGCCGATCGCGGAATCTCTGTACACGGGGATCATCCACGACTCGGGTGTGTTCCAGTACCAGAACACGACTCCGGACACGATGCGGGCCGCCGCGAGGCTCATGGAGAAGGGGATTCCCTTCTATTCGATCATCGACGACTCCTTCAACCGCGTGACATTTCTGCAGAACAGAATCCTCGGATACTGCCTTGGTAAAGCCAAAAGCGAGCTCGGTGGAAAATGCATAACAAGCGCCCTGTCGCTGCAGGAGCAGAGGGAGCAGGGTGTCGTGAAGGCGGATCTCGACGGGATTGTCGCCCAGCTCCGCCTGACGAAAGGTACGGAAGCGGCGATATTCGCCTATGAGACGGAGCCGGGACTCTATAAGCTTTCGCTGAGAAGCAACGGGCTGCTTGACGTGCAGGAGATCTGCTCCATCTTCGGGGGCGGGGGCCACCTGAGGGCGGCCGGATGCCTGATCCGGGCAGATGCGGAGGAAGCGGTCGGCATGGTCCTTGGCGAGATCAGGAAGAGGCTTAGCTGTATTTAGGAGAATCAGACCATTGCTGATAAATGGTGTTATTAATGTGAAAAAAGAGCGGGGCATGACTTCCTTCGGAGTCGTGTCCCGCTTAAGAAAGATATTTGATCAGAAGAAAATCGGTCATACAGGCACGCTCGACCCGGATGCGGTGGGCGTGCTTCCTGTATGCCTGGGGAGAGCTACGCATCTCGTGGAGACGCTGAGCCGCGGGACGAAGAGCTATGAGGCCGTGCTGCTCTTAGGCGTCTCGACCGACACGCAGGACATCTCGGGAGCGGTCCTTAAGGAGCAGGAAGTGACTGTATCCGTGGAAGAGGTCCGCCGGGCCGTCTCTTCCTTTGCCGGGCGGCAGCTCCAGACCCCCCCGATGTACAGCGCTTTAAAGGTCGGGGGAAAGAAGCTTGTCGATCTCGCCCGGAGAGGGATCGAGGTCGAGAGGAAGGCGAGGGAAGTGGAATTCTCCGAAATAGAGATTCTCGCGGTGGACCTCCCCCGCGTGTCCTTTAAAGTGACCTGCTCCCATGGCACTTACATCCGCACGCTCTGCAGCGACATCGGGGACAGGCTCGGGTGCGGCGGCTGCATGGAGTCCCTCATCCGGACGAGGGTAGAGGAGTTTGACATCGGGGACGCCCTGACTCTTGACGAGATCCGCATGAGGGTGGAAGCGGGGGATTTAAGCTTTATCCTCCCGATTGACCATTTTTACAGGGAGCTGCCCGCATACACGCTTTGCGGGGAATCCTTAAGGATCGTCTTAAACGGACAGCCCGCAAAAACGAGGGACTTAAGCCCATATGTCCCGGGCGATGGCTCCCCCGATCAAAGATCGTGGGCAGAAA
>CADCPJ010000164.1 GCA_902803245.1 uncultured Lachnospiraceae bacterium
AAAATGTAGCCCTCGGCTACGCCTCATCCGGGGAGGACCTCATCCGGGGAGACGACTTTAAGGGAGAACTTCACACAGGCGATATCGGGTATATGGACGAAGACGGCTTCCTCTATGTCACCGGGAGAAAGAAGCGCATCATCAAGATCGCAGGAAGCAGGATCAGCCTGGATGAGATCGACAGCCTGATCATGAACGACATCCATATCCCCTGCGTGAGCGTGGGTGAGGACGACAACCTGGTCATCTTTGTCCTTGGCGATGAGAATGTGATTCCGGTCCGGGAATATATAAGAAAAAAGCTGAAAATGCTCCGGACCGCTTTCCGGGTCGAAGCGATCTG
Source organism: uncultured Lachnospiraceae bacterium (assembly GCA_902803245.1). Taxonomy (GTDB): domain Bacteria; phylum Bacillota; class Clostridia; order Lachnospirales; family Lachnospiraceae; genus Chordicoccus. Next base: position 344 of record CADCPJ010000164.1, read on the forward strand.
TGCATTTCCCCGCAACGAGGGCGGAAAGATTCTCTACGGAGAGCTGCTTGAGGAGGCGAAACAGCTGACAGGAGACCGCTGACGGGGAGGCCTGCACCTGTGACTTCCGGGGAGGGCAGCAGCTCATCCGTAAGACAGGGAGGTTCCTTTCAGCTTTGGACTCATTTATGTGACGTGTGCGCATACCGCGCGGATACGGAGATGAGAGGATGACAAGTCAGGTTCGGGTGAGAAGTATATCGGAGATCGGTGCGGCGGTGGAGCTCGTGAGGACATGTATACGGGAGATGCCGCCTGGGAAGGCGGCGCAGCCGTGTCCGCTCATATGTGAGGAGCTTCTCCTTATTTTCTTAAATGAAGGCTTCCGTGAGATCACGGTCCGGGTGAGAGGCCGCCTGTTGAAATGCATTGAGATAAGGGCGGCGGGTGAAAAGCTGGACATTGCGGAATCCCGCTTCAGGGAGATGAAAGAAGCGGCAGGCGGGGACATGATCGGGATCCAGATCAGCGGCTTCCTCCTCGACCAGTACGCGGACTATTATTCCTTCCGCTTCCGGAAGGGCATGAATATCTACAGGATTTCCACCAAAAAGCGGGAGATTATGGATCTGACCGGCGAGATCTACGCATTTTATGAAGATGCCGGTCAGAAGAAGGAAGACCATCCCACGGCGGTCCTTAGATACATCGCGGGATGCCACCGGGGCTTTTTTGCCTTCTCGGTTTTCATACTTGTCATCAAGCACCTCGGGGCGCTGATGCTGCCGGTATTCGTGTCCAACATCATCAATCTGGTGACCGACACCGGCGTCTTCTTCTCCTCGGGCGTCCTGATCAACATCCTGCTGTCCATCGCGGCCCTCCTCGTGAACCTGGTCTGCTACTGGATCGACAGCCGCTGCTACCGCCGCTTCACGAGGGCGGTGGAGGCGGGATTCCGAATGGCCCTCGTGCAGAAAATGCAGGTGCTCTCGATGCATTTCCACAGCGAGACGCAGTCCGGCGTCCTCCTGTCCAAGATGATCTCCGACGTGCAGTTCATCCAGATGCTGATCTATGACCGGTTCATCGAGATCCTGTATCTCATAGAGGATGTGATCTTTATCGTCATCGTCGCTCTTGCGACATTTCCGCTCATGCTGGTCTTTTATCTCCTCATCGCGCCCCTGACCGTGGCACTTCTTAAGCATTTCTCCGGCCCCTTAAAGGACAGCCGCGCAGGCATGCGGAAGAAGAATGAGCTTGTGAGCGCATCCATCAAGGAGATGCTCGAGATGAAGGGGCTCACGAGGGCGCACGGACTCGAGAAGACGGAATACGGGAACATCCTGACGAAGGTCCGGAGCGCCCAGCGGGCAGCCGTCACCTACGACCGGAAGACCGTCAGCGTCAACAACGTCACCTACGGCGGGTTTCAGGGCCTCCGGCTCCTGTCACTCAGCCTTGCAGCTCTGCTCACGGCAGGCGGCTATATCAACGTCGGCACGCTGGTGCTTTTTCAGTCCATCTTCGACCTGATCATCGGCAACGTGCAGAGGCTCCTGGACGCACTCCCGCTGATCACGCAGGGGTACGACTCCCTGGCGAGCGTAAGTGAAGTTCTCTGTGCGTCGGACGTGAGCAAAAACGGCACAGAGCTTCTTCCTGAGCCCGTGCGGGGAGAGATCGAGTTCCGGGACGTTTCCTTCCGCTATGATCCCGATAAGCCCATGGTGCTGGGCTCCGTCAGCTTCAGGGTGCCCCCGGGCGGGAGCGCCGCCTTCGTCGGGAAATCCGGTGAGGGGAAATCGACGATCCTGAACCTGATCATGGGGCTCTATGACGTCACGGAGGGAGAGGTTCTCATCGACGGAATGAGCATTAATGCGCTGGAAAAAGCTGCCTACAGGCAGCATATCGCCGTCGTGCCGCAAAGCACGGTGCTCTTTTCCGGCACGCTGTGGGACAACCTGGTCTACGGCCTCCGCTATGTGAGCGCGGACAAGGTGATGGAAGTCATCCGCCGCGTCGGACTGGAGGACCTCGTGTCCTCCCTGCCGGAGGGACTTTTTTCCCAGATCCTTGAAAATGGCGGCAACCTGTCCGGCGGCCAGCGCCAGCGCATCTCGATCGCGCGGGCACTCCTCCGGGATCCGAAGATCATCCTTCTCGATGAGGCCACGAGCGCCCTCGACAGCATCTCCGAGAGGCAGGTGCAGTCGGCCGTCGACGCCATGATGGGAAGCTGTACCGTGATCATCGTGGCACACCGGATCGGGACGATCAAAAGCGTGGATAAGATCTACGGGATCAACGGGGGAAAGCTCATGGAGTACGACAGCATCGATCAGCTGACGGAGGAACTTTCGTGAGGCGGTGCTGTTCTGTTTGGTGAGGCGATGCCTGTCCCGGTCAATGAGGCGCTGCCTCATCCGCCTCATAATCTCCGTGGACGCCGCCCGTCTTCTTTACGAGGCGGATGTCGGTGATCCGGATGTCCCTCTGAACCGCCTTGCACATATCGTAGACCGTCAGAGCGGCGACGGAGACGGCGGTCAGGGCCTCCATCTCGACGCCCGTCCTCCCGTCCACCCGGACCTCGGCGGTGATCTCAACCGAAAGGCGCGACTCATCTAAGGAGAGGCTTAAGTTGATGCCGTCCATGACAATCGGATGGCACATCGGGATGATGTCGGACGTCCTCTTTGCGCCCATGATCCCTGCCACCTGTGCGACAGTGAGGACGTCCCCCTTCTTTGTGCCGCCGCTCTTTATGAGGTCAAATGTCGTTTGGTTAAGGAGCACGCGGCCGGCAGCTTCTGCCGTGCGGGACGTGATGCTTTTTTCGCCCACATCCACCATGCGGGCCCGCCCTTCGTCATTAAAATGAGTGAAATCCTTTGCCTTTTCCATATGCCTTTTCGAGCGCTCCTTCTGCTTTCGGTTTTATAGTTGTTAACGAAATTGTCTGCTGAAGCAGAACATTTCGTTTTCCCTATATGCAGTTAATCTAAGCAATTGCCTTCGGCAATT
>CADCPJ010000165.1 GCA_902803245.1 uncultured Lachnospiraceae bacterium
CCGATGCAGATCCAGGCCGGCGAAAAGCTCGACCTCATCATGTTCACCCCGGTCCCCGGAGCTTCCTACGTCTCCTACAGGGCTGCAAACCAGCTGCTCGACATCAGTGATATCCTCGAGGAAGAGGGACAGGACCTGCTGGAGCTGGAAGGCGATCTGATCAAGGGAACTTCCTTCGGCGATGCAGTTTACGGACTGACGAACTATATCGTCCTTCGCGGCGGCCAGGTCGCATTCATCCGCAAGGACCTCGCGGATGACGCCGGCGTCACGGCGGACATCGAGAACGCGGCGACGTGGACCGAGCTCGGCGATGCCGTAAAGAAGATTGTTGACAAGAGCGGCGTCGCAGGCTTTGTCAACACGGACGCAGAAGGCACGGTGCTCTATCCGAGACCTTTCATGGCTCACGGCGACGCTTTTGCGGACGCCTACTGGTATGACGGCATCGGCGACGGCTACAACATGGTTCTCGCAGATCCCGAGACCGACAAGGTCATGTGCTACTATGAGACCGATGACTACAAGGAAATGGCAGAGCGCTCCGCCAAGTGGTATCAGGACGGCATCATCTACAGGGATGCGGCTACAACCCAGGACTACTCCGACACGCTTGTGAAGGCCGGCTCCGGCTTCGCCGAGATCCGCTCCGCAGAGGTCGGCTCCCTCGAAGCTTCCGTCGCAGCTACCGGCTATGACCTGATTGCGAAGGACATCACCTATGCTAAGATCGGAACCGCCAGCACGACCAAGTTCGGCTATGCCGTTCCTGTCACGGCCACGGAACCGGAAGCAGCGGTCCGCTATCTGAACCTCCTCTTCCTGAGCGAGGACCTCAACAACATCCTGTCCTGGGGCGTCGAGGGCGTCAACTGGGAGAGAACGGAAAACGGCATGGCCACCTATCCGGAAGGCGTGAACGCGGACAATGTCGGCTACCACACCGGCGACTTCCTCTACGGCAACAGAGACCTGACCATCCCGTGGGAAGGCGACGACCCGGATATCCGCGAGAAGCAGAGAGAATCTCTCGAGAGCGCGGAAGTCTCCAAGTACATGGGCTTCACAGTGGACAACACCGGACTTGAGAACATCGTCACGGCCTGCCACGATGTCTGCAACCAGTATCATCCGATGCTCGACTCCGGTTCTGCCAGCGACTGGGAGACCACTTACGGCGAATTCATCGACAAGCTCAAAGCCGCCGGAATCGACCAGCTGGTTGAGGCCTACCAGGCACAGCTCGATGCATGGCTCGCTGAGAACGCATAAGGATTTCCTTCGGGCACCAAAATCTGACTGATGATTGCGGGCGGCAGGATCACCTGCCGTCCGCTTGAGACAAAACCATGAAAAACAGTAGAGGTAAGACAGTATGGAAAAGAAAAGACGCATAGCCGGCCTGCCTGATCTCATCCCTGTCGGGATCGTGATGATCGCAGCCTTCTTTTTGCCTTTTGTCGGATACCGCTATGAGAAGGTCAACTACACCGCATCGGCCATCGATATGATCAAGGGCTTTGCCACCGAGGACGGGAAGGTCTCGATGTCGGGCAATGTGCCGCTTGTGATCGCGCTTGTCTGCTCGGTGATTATTCTCATCATGGGTATCCTTGCGCTGAGAGAGGCGAAAAGCCTCTATGCGGGGATTGCCTGCATCTCCTCAATCCTCGTGATCGGACTCAATCTCTTCATCGCTTCCGGCCTTGAATCGGCTTTAAAAAAGGCGAAGAAAGTAACCGTCACTTACGGAAGCATCCTCCTCGTTATCCTGGGATTCTATGTCCTCATACGGACTCTGATTGTTCTCTATCGAAACAAGACCGTGTCGATGCTCGACTTCATGGCCATCCCCGGCATGCTGTACTTCGTGATCAACAACTACATCCCGATGGTCGGTATCGCCATAGCGTTCAAGAAGGTCGACTACTCGAAGGGAATCTTCGCGAGCCCCTGGGTCGGATTCGACAACTTCAAGATGCTCTTTCAGAGCAACGGCAACTTCTTCACCAGCAACGCGTGGATCATCACGAGGAATACGCTCCTTTACAACCTGGTCTTCATTGTCCTCGGGATCTTCACCGGCGTCGTCGTCGGCATCTGCCTCGCGGGGGTCACGCGCAAGTTCCTCCAGAAGTTCTTCCAGACGAGCATCCTTCTCCCGCAGCTGATCTCCTACGTCATCGTCGCCTATATCGTGTACGCGTTCCTCAGCACCGAGACGGGTCTCATCAATCACCTCCTCGGGGAAGGAAATGCCATCAACTTCTACGCGGAGAAGAAATACTGGCCGTTTATCCTCGTGTTCATCTTCATCTGGAAACAGATCGGCTACAACGGCATCATTTTCCTCAGCTCCATCGTCGGAATCGATAAGAGCGTGCTCGAGGCGGCGAAGGTCGACGGGTGCACCAAGTGGCAGCAGCTCCGCTATGTCACGCTCCCGCTCTTAAAGCCCACGATCATCACGCTGACGATGCTGCAGGTGGGCCGCATCTTCTACTCCGACTTCGGCCTCTTCTACCAGGTGCCGCTCAACTCCGGGGCCCTGTACGACGTGACGAACACGGTGGACACGTATGTGTACCGCATGCTCATGACGATGAACAACATCTCCGTCTCGTCCGCGGCCAGCACCTATCAGGCCATCGTCGGATTCATCCTTGTCTTCGTGGTCAACATGATCGTCCGGAGACACGACAAAGAAAACGCGCTGTTCTAAGGGAAAGGAGGAGAAAAAATGGAAGATTCGAGTGTAAAGAGTTCATCGGACAAGCGCTTTGAGGCGCTGGTGATCATTATCCTTTCGATATTTGCAGCCTGCGCGATTCTCCCCTTCATTCTTCTGGTCTCCTCGTCCCTGACGGATGAGAACACGCTGATCAGAGAAGGGTATTCCTTTATTCCGAAACAGTTTTCAACCTATGCCTATCAGTACCTGATGAGCTCCAATGCCGCAAAGATCTTCAAGTCCTACGGCATCACCATCCTCATCACGGTGATCGGCACCTGCATCTCCCTTCTCATCGGACCGATGCTCGCATGGGTCCTGTCGAGAAAGGACTACAAGAGGGCCAATGTCCTGACCTTCCTCGTGTTCTTCACGATGCTGTTCAACGGCGGTATCGTTCCGTCCTACATCATGTGGACGCAGATGTTCCACGTCAAGAACACGATCTGGGGCCTGATATTCCCGACCCTCATCATGAACGGCTTCTACGTCATCCTGTACAAGAACAACTTCAGCTCCAACATCCATCCGGCCCTCGTGGAAGCGGCAAAGATCGACGGGGCGGGGGAACTGCGGATCTACTTCAAGATCGTGCTTCCGCTCTCCCTCCCGATTCTCGCGACCATCGGCCTCATGGTGGCCCTCGGCTACTGGAATGACTGGACCAACGGCCTGTACTTCATCAGCGACACGAACCTCTATTCGCTTCAGCAGCTCTTAAAGAGCATCATCGACAACATCAGCGCCCTCGCCTCCATGTCGAACACGGCGGCGGCCGGAGCGGCGGTGTCAAAGATGCCGGGCAACTCGATCCGGATGTGCATGGCGGTCATCGGCGTGATCCCGGTGCTGATCGCATATCCGTTCTTCCAGAAGGCATTTATCGCCGGCATCGCCATGGGCGGCGTCAAGGAGTGACGGGAGCGGTTCACACATAGCGGCTGCGACTTGAAATTAACGGTTCGGAGGAAGAAAGATGGAACCAATCATTCGGACGACGAAGGGCCTCGTGGAGGGCATCCGCGAGGGAAGCGCCCTCGTCTTCAAGAACATCCCCTACGCTCTCCCTCCCGTCGGTGAGCTTCGCTGGAAGCGCCCCGAAGAGATGGAAGCGTGGGAGGGCGTAAAGCCGTGCAGGGAATTCGGCACCATCACCGCACAGACCCTTCCGGGAAATGAACAGCCCTGGGAGAAGCTCTTCTACAAAGAATTCTACAGCAATCCCGATTATATCCGGGAGAGCGGGGAGGACTGCTTAAACTTAAACATCTGGACACCGGCCGCGTCCCCGGGCGATTTGCTGCCGGTCGCCTTCTGGATCCACGGCGGCGGCTTCGGCGGCGGCTACAGCAGCGAGCTGGAGTTCGGGGGAGAGGAGTACGCGAAGAGGGGCGTCATCCTTGTCACGGTCGAGTACCGCTGCGGCGCCCTCGGATTCCTCGCCCATCCCTGGCTGAGTGAAACCGATCCGGAGGGGATATCCGGGAACTACGGGCTCTTCGACCAGATCGCGGCCCTTAAATGGGTGCGCGAGAATATTGCCGCTTTCGGCGGCGATCCAGGCAACATCACCGTGTTCGGGCAGTCCGCGGGCTGCATGAGCACGCAGGTCCTCGTCTCTTCCCCGCTCACGAAAGGCATGATCGCGAAGGCCATCCTTCAGAGCGGCGTGCAGGCGGAGAAGCATTTCCTCGCCACTCCGACTCTCGATGAGGAGATGGGGTACGGAGAGAGGGTCGTGAAGTACAGCGGGGCGAAGTCCCTTGAGGAGCTGAAAAACCTCCCGGTCAGGACCATCATGGAAGCAAAAGGACAGTTTGATGCCGTGGAAATGATGAAGATTCAAAGAGGAGAGGGCGACAGCGATGACGCCGGCGGCCTCAAGATCGTTCCGAACGTGGACGGAGTTCTCCTTAAGAAAAATGTGAGGGACGCCCTCATGGACGGCGACATCCTGCAGATCCCTTATATGGTGGGCTGCGTCGTCGACGATCTCGGGACTTCGAACGAGGACCGCGCAAACGGTGTTCCCGGCATGATCATGGAGGAGTGCGAGTCCTTCTGCAAGGTGCTCTCGGAGCGCGGATGGCCGGACGCCTACTGCTATCTCTTCGCGAGGGATATGCCGGATGAAGACGGAAAGAGCGTCCCGGCCTTCCACTCCGCGGAGCTCTGGTATACGTTCGGGACGATGGACAGATGCTGGAGGCCATGGGAGGAGCGCGACTACGAGCTCAGCCGCGAGATGCTGGACGCCTGGACGAACTTCATGAAGACCGGCGATCCGAACGGCGGATGCTGCGAGGGGTGGAAGCCTTACACGGCCAAAGAGAGGTACGTGAGGGATTTCCGCTGACGAAAGCTCATTTCAAAGACAAAGAAGAATCAATATACAGACAGAGAAAAACAGCAAAAGGAGGTACTACACATGAAGAAAAAACTGTTATCCGTGATACTCACAGCAGTATTTGCGACCACGAGCCTTACTGCCTTTGGCGCCCCGGTCTTTGCCGACGACGAGGAAGATTACGATGAGATCAATATCTCGTGGCTCACGACCATGACGCTCGACCACGCGGCGACCGATCCGATCGTCGAAGCCATCAACGCGATCACGGAGCCGGAAGCGGGCGTCCACGTCAACATCGTCTTCTACGATCCCGGCACCTACGCGACGCAGATTCCGATGGAGATTCAGGCCAATGAGAAGCTGGACCTTCTGATGTACACACCGATTCCGGGCTCGGGCTTCCAGTCCTTCTACCGCCAGGGACAGCTCCTCAACATCCGCGAATATCTGGAAGAAGACGGCCAGGACGCGCTGGAGGCAGTCGGCGACCTGATCGAAGGAACGACCGGGGCGGACGGCGGCATCTACGGCGTTCCCAGCAACCGCACCCTCGGCTCCACTCTCTATGCGATCATGAGAACGGACGTCCTCGAGGAGCTCGGCCTTAAGGAGAAGGCGGAGAACATGACGAGCTGGACGGAGTTTGAGGAGATCCTGAAGGAAGTCGTTGAGAAGACGGATTACGCCGGCATCGGCAACAGCGACGTCAACGGCTCCGTGCTCGCGGTCAGCCCTTACTACACAGGAGACGATTCCTTTGCAAACAACCGCGGCTTCGACTCCCTTGGAGACACCAACTATCTCATTGCCTCCGATGGGGAAGGCCATGCGGAGAGCTACTTCGGATCCGAGAATTACCGGAAGGAAGTCGAGAGAGCGCAGAAGTGGTACGACGAGGGACTCATCTATAAGGACGCTGCGGTCTCCCAGGAGTACAATATCAACCTCATGAAGACCGGTGCCGTGTTCTCCGTCCTGTCCGCTGCCGAGCTCGGCGGCGAGGAGATCTCCGAGAGCACCTGCGGATTTGACCTTACCTATACCAAGATCGCAGATTCTGTGTGCGGAACCGACGCAACCCATAAGTTTGGCTTTGCCGTTCCCATCTGCTCAACGGATCCGGAGGCCGCTGTCCGCTTCCTGAACCTCCTCTACACGAACAGCGACATCAACAACCTCCTCGGCTGGGGCCTTGAGGGCCGTGACTGGGTCGAGAAGGACGGAGAGGCGGACTATCCGGACGGCGTGACGAGCGATAATGTCGTCTACCATATGTCCGACTACCTCGGCAACCAGTTCATCACCCTTCCCTGGGCGGGCAGCGGCGCCGACTTCCGCGAGGTGCAGAAGGCATACCAGGACGAGCTCGTCTACTCCCCGTATATGGGCTTCGTCGCGGACACGGATGAGATTACAAATGAAGTGACCGCGTGCTTCGGCATCATCGAGCAGTACAGAAAGCAGCTCGCTTCCGGCAGCAGCGGCGACTGGGAGAAGAACCTCGATGAGATGAACAGCAAGCTTGAGGCGGCTGGCATCGACAAAGTGGTGGAGTGCTACCAGACCCAGCTCGATGCGTGGCTTGCCGCACAGGAATAAAGAATCCCGTACACTTTAGAAATCTTTCTGAGTGTTTCGTTTTGGATGGGAAAGGCTGACCCGGTTTTTGGGCCAGCCTTTCTTTTTGCTTATCCCCTCGCGCTTCGGAACTGCTTCACGCGGTCGGACAGATCTTTGAGCTCCTCCCTGGAGAGCTCGGGGAGCCGCTCCATCTGGTCCATAACGGACGAGATGCTCTCCTTGTTCTTCATTTCAATCATCTGCGTATAGAAGTTTACGATGACGCCTGTGACGATGGCGATGACGAGTCCGGAATAGATCGTGAGGACGACAGAGAGGGCTTTGGGAATGAAGGTCGTGACGACGACATCGCCGAAGCCCGCTGTGGAAATGACGGCATAGCAATACCACAGCGCTTGCCGGTAGGTGGTGATCGTCGGCTCAAAGGCCCAGATCAGGGCGGCGCACACAAGGACATAGATTATGTAAGACAGGAGCACCCGGTCCGCATAGGTGTGTTTCAGTACACCCCAAAGAAGCTTCAGACGGTTTTTTGTCATATAGAGGACTCTCCTTTCTATGCGCTTTACAGCAGCGGTGAATCGAACCGGCTGCCTTTTTCAAAATCAATGAGTTCCATCAGTATATCACAGGAGAGGCCAAAGAGAAACAGACGACATCAGCGCCTCCTGCCGGCATTTTCCGGCAAAGGGTATATGCAGTGCATTATTTTGACCTTTGACGGGAAGCGGGTAAATGACAGGTCAAAATCTGACCACAGATTCGGATATGGGAAGAAATGCGGGAAGCCC
>CADCPJ010000166.1 GCA_902803245.1 uncultured Lachnospiraceae bacterium
AAACAGTATTTGGAGGATTTCCTGGATTCCCTGTTTGGAACCGGCGCGGACGGGATTTCCCTTGATCCCGGCGCCGAGAAAGAAGGAAAAGTGAGGTTTGTCACGGAGCTCCCGGAGCCTGTCAGGATGCCCGCTGTCTATTCCATCGCCTACCGCCGGCTGGACAATCAGGGCAGCGAGGTCACTACGCTTCTCGAGAGGGACGCGGACGGGAACATCCATTATGTCGACGGGGATGAGGAACTGGTATTTTTAAGGACGGACAAAGGATTTCGCATGTACCCTGTTCCGGCCGGTGCGGACGGTTTTGGCGAGTGGGACGGCATATTGCTGAGCGCAAGAAGCGTCCGCGAAAGAACGGCCCCCTTCTGGAATTGTGCGGACCAGACTTTTATGAAGTGGCTCGGAGCCACGCTTACGGAGAAAACACAATATCTGGGACGGCCGTGCGGTCTGTATCACGCAGCTCCGGGGGCTTTAACATTTACCTATAACTGTGATATGGTGATCGACGATGAGACCGGGGTCTGCCTTAGCTATGCGGCGGACGAGCTCTTAAAAGGTGCCGTTTACACCATTACTAAGGATAATACGATTGAAATCGATATTGAAGATTACGACATCGGCGGCGAAGAGATGAATTTCTTCTGCACGACATTTGAGACGGAAGACGTGTCCTTTGCAGTGCCGTAAAGAGCTAAGAACCCCAACATGTGTTTCCACTGCAAAGGAGCCGGGAAATGAAGCATTTTCGAGTACGGGTCATCGTGACGGTTCTTCTGGCCATTGCCCTTATCATCGTGTTTGGCTGGATTGTCGCCTGGCAGAACTACAGTAAGCTTTCCAGGGACTTGAGCGAGGAAAAGCATCTGACCCGGGAAGCAGTCAATGACACCCTGCATAATCTGTCAGACGCGTGGACGGATTACGAGCAAAGAGTCATAAGGCGGTATGAAGTAGAAGCGCTCTTCTCTTCCCTCGCCCTTCAGTCTGTCATCGAGGAAGGAGAGGTGCCGGAAGCAGACGGCGAGAACGGCGCGGTGATCAGCATCCGGGACGGCAAAGTGTCCTCCTTAAGCCCGGCAGCGGATGCACTCGGACTCGACGCGTCTATGTTCAAAAGCTCAAAAGGCTCATTCGCCGCTCCGAAGCAGCCGTCAACCTATGTGGCATACAGCAGGATCGGGAACACGCCCTCTTATTACATTAAGTGGTATGAAGATACCGTAATTGAAGAGATCGTAAGGGAAGCAGTCAGCATACCGGGCGTTCTGAAGTGGACGGAGATTACCTATGGCGTGCCGGCCATGTTCGTGTCCACGGATCCGGAAAGCGGAGCGATATCAGAGATATTGTATGAAAATGACCGCTATTTTTCGGATTGCGGGAGCCTTGCGGATCTCGGACTTTCCGCGGAAGACCTCGGGAAGAATCATGCGGAGGCTTCCGGAAGCATCGTCTTAAATGACGCTGTTTTTTCCTATGTTTCAGGGAAATCGGATCTGCCGGCCGGATATGTAATCCTCTTTGAGCCGGTTCCGGACCTGTTTGCGAAAGCCTTCATTCAGGCAGGATATATGATCGCCGCTCTGGTGATCCTTATCGTGACGCTTCTTGCTGCCGGCTTTTCCCTCTATCCTTTCGTCCGCAACAATATTCTCACCCCGGAGGAGGAGAAAACCTACCTCCCCTCACACGTCAGATCGGTCGCTTCTCTCTTCGGAGCATTCGGGCTTCTTATCATCGTGTGCCTGGGTATGTTCAGCTGCGCATTGAACATAATGTATGACGATGTGATAAGGGGCAGGGAACGTCTTGCCATGCTCGATGACAGTACCTCCATCTATGCGGAGCGGCATGACCGGGGCATGCAGACATTTCACGAGGTCTATCTGGATTTCGGCAATCTCATAGCGGGATATCTGGATAAGTATCCCCAGCTCCGCGACCAGGAAGTCCTGAAAGAAATCGCTGACAGCATTTCCGCCTCCTCCATTACCTTGTATGACGGACGAGGGCGCGAGACCGTGAGCAGCGGTCCGTGGAAGGCCCTTATGCTTAGTACCGACCCGGATTCTTTCACCTATGATTTCCGGCGGATCACAAAAGGCGTTCCGAGTATCGTCCATGATCCTGAGATCGACGAAGTGACCGGGCTGAACGAAATGCGACTGGGATTTCGGATCCTGGATGACACATCGGACGGCCAATACGGAGTGATGATCATCAGTGTCGATATCCCTTCACTGACAAATCACGATATTGACCCGGAAAGGTCGATCAGACAGATCCTTGCCTCTCTATCTGACTCTGAGACGAATTTCTGCATCATAGATGCGGATACGGGTAAGGTCGCGATTTCCAGTACAGGGAAACTGGAAGGAGAAGATTTTTCCGACCTGGGCCTTGGTGAGTCGGACATGAAGAGCGGCCTGATCAGCGCCCTGAAGACGGAAGACGGAGACTACCTTGTCACGTCCCTCTCCCTGAAGGCACCTGAAGTCCTCTCCTTTGCAGGAGTGTCGGGAGAAGCCATTGCCTTCTACAAGGGGCCGAAAACTTCGTATCTCTTTGAAATGGTTACCCGTGCTCTTTTAGGGGGGCTGCTGTATCTGGCGATCTACAGCTTCCTTGCATGGATGGTTCTCTCCGGATATACGGATGAATTTTTCCAGACGTATAAGCATGTGAAGGGGGCCGCCGATCCGAAGAAAAAACTGAATCCGCTGCGCAAAGCATTGGCAGCATCCACCCCCACTAAAAATGGTCTGGCTGCGATGGAACTCATGTCGGCCATTTTTCTTGTGCAGTTCTTCGGCATTATGAGCACGAATTCCTTTACCGTCCGAAACACGGTCTACCGCTATATCTCTACCAACGACTGGGGCAAAGGCTTCAATCTGTTCGCGGTAGCGGCGATTCTGGCGCTTGTATCAAAAGTAATCCTGACTGTGATCGGCATACGTCTAGTAATGAGAATCTTCGCTTCCTTTTCCGGTTCAAAGGGAAAGACGGCCTTCCGGCTGATCGCAAATGTGTCGGCGTACATAGCACTGGTCTTCTCCCTGATCAAGATTCTCGAATATCTCGGATTCAGTCCGGCTGCGATTGCAGCCAGCATGGGGTCACTTGCTCTGGCTGTGTCTCTTGGCGCTCAGAATTTTATCTCGGATATCTTTGCGGGGCTGACAATGGTGTTTGAGGGAACGCTCCACGTCGGAGACAACGTAGTCCTCAGTGTATTCGGAGCCTCTGACTGCCATGGAACGATAGAGGAAGTCGGGCTGCGCTCCATCAAGGTCCTCACTCGCGAGGGGGATCTCCTCACATGCTGCAACAAGGATGTCAGAGTGATAAGGAACTGCACACAGCTGAGTTCCCGTGTCATCTGTGAGTTTGATCTTTCCTCCGAATATCCCGCAGACAGCGTAAAGGCGATGCTTGAGGCGGAGCTCCCCGGTGTCGGCCAGACAGACAGACGGATCCTGAGCGGCCCCGTCTACAACGGAATTCTCAAGATCGGAAACGGCACCATGACGCTGTCTGTCAGCGCAGAGTGCAGCGAGGAAGATTGTGACTATGTGCGGGACAGGCTGTATACGTCCCTCCAGCAGATCTTCCGGAAACACGGGTATACCGACCGGTTCTGAAGCAAGTTAAGGTCATCATTTAAAAAACATAATCTCTGCTCCCTGTGCTCTCCGCGCTGCTGCCGGTACTTAACGGATTTTGTCTGGAGCCCGCATATATCATTCTTTGATTAAAATGGTCAAATTCACCCATCTGAAAATGATCAGAGCAGCCCGGCTCCGGCATAATTCATAAAACTGGTCATTCCCATACAAGCAAAGAGGGTGCTTTTGTCCTGCCTTTTCCGGCGATCTGTAGTATAATTACAAAAGCAGCCCGCAAAACGTGATTCTGGTCGAAATCTGACCGCAGGAAAGGGAGGAAATACATGAAGAAAAAGATTTTACCTGTATTCTTAGCTTCTGCCATGGCACTCAGTCTTCTGGCGATTCCTGTTGCAGGGATGACAGGCCCGATACCTGTCAGCGCAGACGAACTGGAAGATGATCTTGAAGACGAGGCCGACCTGGTCGTAACTCTCCTCACTTTTACCCCCATGAGTGTTGATATCACTGACCGTGTGGAGAAGCGCCTCAATGAGATAACCCAGGAAAAGATTAATGCCAGTGTCGACTTCCAGTGGAGTGATGCCGGACAATATCTCACCACTGTCCCGATGATGCTGCAGGCAAACGAGCAGGTTGACCTGATGATGTTCACTCCGATCCCCGCTGCCAGCTACCAGTCCTTCATGAGCCAGAACCAGCTCATGGACATCACCGACCTTCTTCCTGACTATGCACCTGATGTCTGTGAGTATATGGGAGACTACCTCAAGGCGACCTCAAAGGACGGAAGCATTTATGGCGTAGGAAATCTTTATAACCTCAAGTCGGAGCTCTCCATCGACATGCGCAAGGATATTCTGGAAGACGCGGGACTTCTTGAGGAAGCCGGAAACATGACAAACTGGCAGGATGTGAAGGAAGTATTGAAAAAGGCATCCGAATCCAGCGGCATGAATGCCCTGGTCAGCCTCGATGATCTCGCAGATGTAGTGACGATGGCGCCATACGTCATCGGAAACGGAGATCTTGCTGACTCAGAGTGGCTTGACAGCTGCGGCGATACCTACTATTTCACCTACATCGATCCCGCGGATGACAAGGTAAAATGCTATTTTGAAAATGAAAAATGGCTGGACGGCATGAAGCTTGCCCGCGAATACTACAACGAAGGCCTTGTTTTCAAAGATGCGCTTACCTCTCCGGACACCGGTGTTACCCTGATCCGCAGCGGAGTTGGCTTTGCCCAGATTTCTCCTACCGACATCGGCGCCGAAGCCATGTTCAAGAACAGCACCGGATATGACGATTTCCGTACCGTGCTTACTTCATCAAAGGCATCTACAGCTACTTTCCAGAAATTCGGTTATGCTGTGCCGATCACTGCCGCATATCCCGAGAGAGCTTTGAGGCTTCTCAATCTGATGTGGACTGATCAGGAGTTCATGGACACGCTTGCCTGGGGAATCGAAGGCGAAGACTGGGTCAGGACCGAGAATGGAATGGCTGATTATCCCGAAGGAACTGACAGCAATTCTGTATACCATCTGCAGGATTTCATGCTGGGCAACACCAATCAGGTGATTCCCTGGACAGGGGATGATCCGGATATCCGCCAGCACACCATCGAATCGAACGAGAGCGCTGAGACCTCCAAATATCTTGGTTTCTCAGTAGATTCCGTCCCTGTCGCCGAAAAGGTCGCAGCTTGCAAATATGTGTTTGACCAGTACTGCCCGCCCTTAAACTGCGGCACCGCAGGGGACGACGTCGATGCACTCTCAGCCGAATTTGTCGAAGCAATGTATGGCGCAGGCCTGCAGGATATCATAGATGAATATCAGGCACAGCTGGACGCGTGGCTTGCTGAAAACTCATAAAACTGTTCCATAGTATGCGGCGGAAGCATTATAAGCTTCCGCCGTTTTTTCTGAACAAGCTTCATAAGATCATGCAGTCCGTATTATCATTCTTCCGGAATACCTA
>CADCPJ010000167.1 GCA_902803245.1 uncultured Lachnospiraceae bacterium
CGACGATGATCGCCATGGACAACTCCCTGCAGCGCCTCTTCCGCGAGGGACGCATCACGAAGGAGACCGCCATCACCTTCGCCTCAAGTCCGGACATGATGACCAAGCGGCTGATGTGATGTCTTAACCAACAAACAGCGCCCCCGTCATCCGGAGGCGCTGTTCGTTATATTCCGGTAAAAATCAGAGTGTCAGAAAAAATGCATCGGGCAAGGGATCTGACAAAAATCCAAGTGCCGGAAAAATGCATCGGGCAAAGGATCTGACAGGTGCCGGCAGTCACCGGCAGAGCATCCGCAGGTCACTCCACATTGATCACCGGTGTCCAGTAAACCTGGTTGTAGATATCCCGGAAGCGGTATGTCACCTGGATCTGCCCCTGCCCGGAGAAGTCCGCGTTTCCGACCTTGAGGTCGTCGGTGACGACAATCGGATCGCCGAGGAGATACGTGTCGCTGTAGCTCCCGTCATAGCCGTAGAAGTCCGCAATGATCTGGATGGTGTCGCCATTTTCGATGCCCGTGAGATTCTTGGCGGCCGTCTCCGTCTCGCCGTCTTTGTAGACGGTGCGCGCGCCGGCGATGTATCCGTTCGGATAGACGTTGTCAAACACGACGATCAGCTCGCTCCGCACGCCGTTTAAGAGGCAGGGGATACGGCCGGAGATGATGTAGTGTTCTCCGTCCTCTTCGGTGTTCTCGTGGTAATACGGGACGGCCATGTTGTTGATGGAAAGCCACACCTTGTCCGTGTTCGCCACGAGCCTTCCTCTGCTGTCGAAACTGTAGACGTTGTCGAGTCCGAAATCTATGAAGCCTTTCCCGTTGTCGAAGAAGAGGTTGAGGTCCAGCCCTTCGACGAGCTTCCAGTTGTTTTCGCTAAGCGTCATGCGGTAGGAGCCGTCCCACTCCTTCTTCCAGACGAGCTCGCGCGCATCAAAATGGTTCCTGCTGATATAGGACGCCATTTCCTCGCTGCTTAAGTTCCTCCCGCCAAAGAAAGCGGCCGCGGAGCTGCCCTGGCCGGCAGAAGAGCCGGCACTTCCTCCGAAGAAGGCTTCGAGGAGCCCCGTCAGCGCGTCCGTCTCATATGTCGCGGAGCTCTCAAGGTAGGATCCGCCGAGGAGAGATCCGAGGAGAGACCCGGAGGTGCCCGAAGCGAACTGCCCGGCGCTCTCGAGGGAAGCGAATTCCTTGATGCACTGGGCATAGCTTGTGTCCATGCCGATCTCGGAATAAGTGTTCACCGCGGAGTCCACCTTGGAAGTGCTCTGATACGGGAAATAGATGGAGACGCCGGAGGCCCTGGTGATGTTGTTGCAGGTGTTGTACTTGATGGAAGACCGCAGCACTTTGGCGAGGGCGGAAGCCTCGCTGTTTCCGAGGTTGTCGCACAGGTCAATCAGGTCGATCTGGTCGATGCGCGTGCTTGAGGCAAACTCGCGGGTCCTGTTTCTCGCAGAGGAGATCTGAGAGTAGTTGCTGCCCTTGATCATGCCGCTGATGGACTTGGCGAATTCCGCCAGCTTGTCCGGCACGGTATAGGCGAACTCCGCGAGGTCGATGACAGACAGGGTCGTCTGCTGCGCCGGACACCTTCTCGCGCAGACCTTCACGAAGTCATCCGCAATCTGCCTTCCGATCTCGGTCGCAGGCAGGGACGTGTTGGCGCCGAACGCGGTCAGCCAGTCCGTGTAATACCAGCCGACGCCGGGCTCCGTCTCCTCGGAAGCGATCAGGTAGTCGCCGTAGTGATCCAGCATCAGGGCATTTTCCGCCGTCGCCATGAGGCAGGCGTCAAAGCCGATGAAGGCGAACGAGACGCCCCCGGCATGCAGCGCCTTGTTGATTCCGGAAAGCGTCATGGAGCCGGAGCGCCGGTTCTTCTCGTCATAGCCGTAGCCGCTGACGGAGCCGCCGCCGTGGTCCCAGAAGATAAGCTCATTGCGGTTCGCCGGATAGTTGATCCCGCACCATTTGATAAATGAAGCGAGCGTGGACGGGTCCGTCATCGCCCCTGTGCCGGCATTTTCCACAAGGCAGTACATCCTGCCGTTCCGGATCTGGTAGATCTGGTTCACACTGCTGTTGACCACGCCGTTCTTCCACCTGGTGCAGCCGCCGGTGTAGACGATGAGGTTGATATTGCCGAGATTGGCATTTGCCATCTCCTCGAGGTCCGAGGTCGCCATGCCGCTTCTCGACTCCAGGTCGGTGCCGCACATATAGACCATGATGGTGACGCTGTCGCGCCCGCCGCCCATAATCCGGGTGCGCTTTGCCCTCGCGCCGAAGAGCGCGCTGTTAAAGGAGGATGCACCGTCTGCATTCTCTCCCGTGTACGGCTCGCCCCCGCTCTCCTGAGTGATCTCCGTGAGGGGTGACGCGGTGGAGTGGGTGGAGGGATCGCCTCCGAACATGGCGTTGTTGTAGGACTGGACGTCCCCTGCACCGATCTGGGCGCTCGTGTGCTCGCTGTTCTCATTTCCGGAGGAGAGGTTGCTGCCTCCCGCATTTCCGGATGAGCCGCCGGCGATCGTTCCCTCTGCGAGGGCGCCCTCCCCGCCGCCGGATCCCCCGTGGTTGACCGAGTGACCCGCTCCATAGGTCGAAGACGTATTGCTGGTGACGGGGCTGCCCCCGAAGAAGGAGCCGATTCCCGCGCCTCCGCCAATCAGCACAATCAGGACGGCGATCACCAGGATAAGCGGGTTCGATCCCCCTGAAGGTCTCCTCCC
>CADCPJ010000168.1 GCA_902803245.1 uncultured Lachnospiraceae bacterium
CGCGATGTAAGGATACAGGGTGGGAAACCGCCCGGACTACGAGCACTTAGTTGTATCAGTTCAGGCACTGCCTCTCGAGGTGGCTCTTAGAGGCAGCTGCTTTTATAACCCTGTGCCCGTGAGTATGCACAGGGTCTTTTTATGTTATGCGGCATCAGGTGCTTGCCGGACAATTGCCCTTGACAATACTTAAGGTGAACCGGCATAAGAAACAGACTTCGGCAATACTTTTAGGCGGACTGCCAAACACACCTGTTGATAACCAATAAGGAGGACACAAACTATGAGAAAAGAAATAATCAGACTGACGGCACTGGCGATGGTCTCTTTTATGGCATGCTCCGCCCCCGGAGTGACGGCATTTGCAGGGGAGAGTGAAATGCCTGCAGCAGAGGAAGATGCGGACGAGGAGAACTATGACACCGGCGACGCTTCGAAGGATGATCCGCGGAACGGGGACGACATCGGGGAAAATGAACTTCTTGTGGTCAGCTTCGGAACGAGCTACAACGACAGCCGGTGTGCAACAATCGGCGGAATTGAGGAAGCTCTGGAGGAGGCATTTCCGGATCTTGGCGTCCGGCGCGCATTTACCAGTCAGATTATTATCGATCACATCGCAAGGCGCGACGGCGAGATCATCGACAATGTCTCGGAAGCCCTTGAGAGAGCGGCGGATAACGGCGTGAAGAACCTGGTCGTCCAGCCGACGCACCTCATGGACGGCATCGAGTACACGGATCTCATCGGAGAACTGGCCGCCTACAGCGATGCATTTGAAAAGATCTCTGTCGGCGAACCTCTGCTTAAAAGCGAGGAAGACCTGCAGCGCGTTGCGGACATCCTTGCGGAAGAGACTTCTTCTTACGACGACGGCAGCACCGCGATCGTCTTCATGGGACACGGGACGGAAGCCGCTTCCAACAGCGTCTATGAGAAAATGCAGAACGTCATGAGCGGGAGCGGCTATGAGAACTATTATATCGGGACAGTGGAGGCGGAGCCGGGCCTCGAGGACGTCCTCGCCGAAGTGCAGGCCGGTGAGTACACCCGCGTCGTTCTGGAACCCCTCATGATCGTTGCCGGCGATCACGCCAACAACGACATGGCCGGAGACGATGACGACTCCTGGAAGAGCCGGTTTGAAGCGGCCGGCTATGAGGTGGAATGCGTACTCAAAGGACTCGGCGAGATGGAGGCGATTCAGGAGATATTCGTTGAGCACGCAGCCGCAGCCGTGGAAGAAGCCTCCGAGTAACGCGGATTGAAAACCGGCAATGTCAGGCTGCGTATAAAACCGGATGCCGGACCGGATACCGGAAATACAGATGAATCAGTATCCTTAAAGGAGAAAACTGACGACATTCCACAGGGCGTGAGCCGGGCATCTGCAGCAAAGGCAGCTGCGGTGAGGAGACAGAATGTTACGCCCGCTGCAGGGCGTGAGCCGGGCATCTGCAGCAAGAGCGGCTGCAGGGAGGAGGAAAGAAAATGAGACAGATCTGGCACAAGGCGTTGATGCATTTTGCAGCGGGAATGACCGCAGTGTGCATTGCGGCGTCTCCCGTATTTGCCGAGGAGGCGCACGGCGCAGGCGTGGCCGACCCGTCCCAGATGGCGAAAGCGGTGGAGCTGGATCTGTCCGGACTCACTCCCGTCACGGCGGACCAGCTAAAAGAGGGACGGTACGAAGTGCAGGTGGACTCCAGCTCCTCGATGTTCCGTATCACGGGCGCAGTCATTGAGGTGCAGGGGGGAGAGATCACTGCGGAGCTCACGCTTGGCAGCACCGCCTACCGGTACCTCTTCATGGGAACCGCCGAAGAGGCGAGCGCCGCGGAAAGCTCGGAGTATATCCCGTATGAGGAAAATGAAGACGGAACGGCCTCTTTCATCATACCGGTTGAAGCTCTTGACAAGGGCATCGCGTGCGCGGCCTTCAGCAGAAGAAAAGAGCTCTGGTATGACAGGACCCTTGTGTTTCGGGCGGACAGCCTGGATGCGGCGTCATTTTACGAGGGATATGTGACGACAGCCGCAGACCTGGGACTTGAAGACGGCACTTACACCGTAGAAGTCACCCTCGAGGGAGGCTCGGGGCGCGCATATGTGGAATCGCCGGCGCAGGTGACCGTGCTGGACGGGGAAGCCTGGGCGGCCGTGACCTTCAGCAGCCCGAATTATGACTATATGGTGGTGGAGGGAGAAGTATACGAGCCGGTGAATGAGGAGGGAAATTCCGCATTTGTGATACCGGTGACGGGCTTTGATTACCCTATGCCGGTCTTGGCGGACACCACCGCCATGAGTGTCCCCTATGAGATCAGCTACACGCTGTTCTTTGACTCTGCTTCAATGAAACCTGATGGCAGCGGCAGCCCCGGTCTTGTACCGGAGGCGGAGGAGGAGCCCGGAGAAATGGGCTCCTCTTTATATCCGGGCGAGCCGGCGGAACGGCCTGGTGCGCCGGACCAAACGGTGAGCGCGGATCAGGCAGACACTGCAGAGCAGGGACCAAACGCACACTGGAATGGTGATGCAGAGCAGGCGCCAAGCGCGGATCAGAGTTATAAAAAGAAGGCCGACGGCAATTACTGCGCCGCCGAGTTTAAGGTGGAGGGAGAGCGCGGGGAGATCCGGCGGATCACCATCGGCGGAACGGACACGTATCTGCTCATCCCGGAGGGAGCGGAGGTCCCGGAGGATGTCCCCGAGGGCGCGACGGTCCTTAAGCAGCCGCTTCGCCATATCTATCTTGCCGCTTCCTCCGGCATGGATTTTTTCCGCACCTTAAATCGCCTGGACGCCGTCCTTTTCACCTCCACGAAGGAGAGAGACTGGAGCATGGAAGAAGTGCGGGAGCGCATGAAGAGTGGAGAGCTCCTCTATGCAGGCAAATACAGCGCTCCCGACTACGAGCTCCTGCTGTCATTGGGGACAGATCTCGCCATCGAGTCCACGATGATCTACCACAGCCCCGAGACGAAGGAGCAGCTCGAGCGGCTGGGCATCCCGGTCCTCGTCGAGCGGTCGAGCTATGAGGGCGATCCGCTGGGAAGGTTGGAGTGGATCCGGCTCTACGGGCTTTTGGCCGGCTGCGAGGAGGAGGCGGACGCGTGGTATGAGGCGGAGCTTCGGAAGCTTCAAAGCCTTAAGGCGGAACCGACCGCAAAGAGCGTCGCATTTTTCCATATCAGTCCCGGCGGAAATGTCGTTGTGAGAAAGCCGGGCGATTACATTCCGAAAATGATCGGGATGGCCGGGGGGCGCTATTTCCTCGATGAAAATGACGCGCCCGGGAGTTCCGCCGCGTCCACCATGAACATGGAGATGGAGAGCTTCTACGAGGCCGCGAGGGATGCGGATGTCATCATTTACAACAGTACCATCGACGGATCTGTGGAGACCATCGACGACCTGCTGCAAAAGAACGACGCGCTTCGGGACTTCCGCGCGGTCCGGGAGGAAAATGTCTGGTGCACCGAGAAGAACCTCTTCCAGCAGGTCACCGGCATTGCGGGAATGATCGGGGAAATGAACCGGATCCTGAGAGGTGACGCGGACGAGATGAGTCTCACCTTTTTCCACAGGGTGCGCCCATGAGCGGAGGGAGAAGAACTGCCGTCGGATTCCTTCTGCTTACCGCAAGTCTCTTTGCGCTTGCCCTCCTGAACCTCATGATCGGGAGTGTGAGGATCGCGCCGGGTGAAGTGCTTTCCGTTTTTCTTGAGGGCTTACCTGAGAGCGCGGAGCTCTCAAACCGGATCATCTGGACGATCCGCCTGCCCCGGCTGCTCGCAGCTGCGCTCCTTGGCGGAGGGCTCGCGGTGTCCGGTGTGCTGCTGCAGGTGTTTTTTGCAAATCCTATCGCGGGGCCATTTGTCCTCGGAATCTCCTCCGGCGCGAAGCTGAGCGTAGCCCTCGCCATGATCTGGGCTCTTGGGGCGGGGAGGACTCTCGGCAACCTGGGACTCATACTGGCGGCCCTCGCCGGTGCGATGATCGCGATGGGATTCATCCTCCTTGTCTCCGAGGCGGTTCACAAACTGGCATACCTCATCATCTGCGGGGTCATGATCGGCTACATCTGTTCCGCCATCACGGACGTGGTGGTCACCTTCGCCGACGACTCCAATATCGTGAACCTTCACAACTGGTCACTCGGGAGCTTTTCCGGTATCGGGTGGGGGGACATTGGGGCCATCGCCATCGTCATCTCTCTGGCATTTCTTTCGGCGTGCCTTCTCACGAAGCCGATTGCGGCGTACCAGCTCGGGGAGACGTATGCGGCGAGTATGGGAGTTAAGATCCGGCCCTTCCGAATTCAGCTGATTCTCATTTCCTCGCTCCTTGCGGCGTGTGTGACGGCCTATGCGGGGCCGGTGTCCTTCGTCGGCATCGCCGTTCCGCATCTCATCCGAAGCCTCTTTCACACGGCAAAGCCGCACGTGATCCTGCCCGGCTCATTTCTCGGGGGAGCGGCGTTCTGTCTCTTCAGTGACCTCGTCGCGAGGAGCGCATTTGCCCCGACTGAGCTCGGAATCGGGACAGTCACTGCGATCTTCGGCGCGCCGGTAGTGATCTGGATGCTGCTGAGGAAGAGCCGGCCGAAGGCGTGAGCGAAGGCTTATTGGATCAATGCAGGAAGAGCCGGATGAAGAAGTGAGCGAAGGTTTATTGGATCAATGTAGGAAGAGCCGGCCGAAGGCGTGAGCATGGATCATAGCAGGAAGAGCCGGCCGAAGGCGTGTGCATGGATCATAGCAGGAAAGGCCGGCCGAAGGCGTGAGCGAAGGCTTATTGGATCGATGCAGGAAGAGACGGCCGAAGACAGTGCAGAACATGGCCAATAATATTGAAGGAGAGAAAGCCGTGCCGGAAAGAGAACATGAGGACATCCTTCTCAGTGTGTCGTCCCTCAGTGCGGGATACCGGGCGAGAGAAGTACTCGGCGATGTCACGATCTCGCTTAAGAGGGGTGAGACCGCTGCTCTGATCGGCCCGAACGGAGCCGGAAAATCCACTCTTCTTAAGACGATCATAAAAATGATACCTGCCCTTCGCGGCACGGTTTATTTAAGCGGAAAATCTCTGGAGGAAATCTCGCAGCCGGATCTGGCAAAGCAGATGTCCATACTCCTGACCGGAAAGGTTGAGCCGGAGCTCATGACTTGTTATGATGTGGTGGCAGCGGGGAGGTATCCTTACACGGGGCGGTTTGGAATTCTCTCGGAAAAGGACAGGGAGGCGGTTCTTGACGCAATGACCCTCGTAGAGGTGGAAGAGCTGGCCGGGAGGGATTTCTCAAGGATCAGTGACGGGCAGCGGCAGAGAGTGATGCTTGCCCGCGCGATCTGTCAGGAGCCGGAGCTGCTGGTACTTGACGAGCCAACCTCTTATCTGGACATCCGGCACAAGCTGGAACTGCTGGCACTGGTGCGAA
>CADCPJ010000169.1 GCA_902803245.1 uncultured Lachnospiraceae bacterium
CCGCTCACGCTCATCACAGCGGGAATGGGAGGCCTCATGATCCGGGATATCCTTCGGAACATGACCCAGCCCCCGGGATTTTTCTCTTATATCCTCATCTCCCCCCAGAGGGACGCCGATGCGGCGAGATACGCGCTCGCTGCTCTTTGTTACCGGATCATCGATGAAAAAATGGTGAAAGAGGACGGAAAATATTATCCCCTCATCCTGTCGAAGTACGCGGCACCGCTGTCCGGAGCGCTTGCAGGACCGCTGTCCGGCAAGGAAGGCACGGAAAACTCCCGGGCCGCCAAAGCAAATGCAGAAGGAGGGATTTCTCTTACGAGGGAAGAGGCGCTCTTTGGCCCCGTCCTCATGAGGGTAAGGAGCGACGTCTTTCTTGAATGCCTTGAGAAGAAGCTTCGCGAGGCCCGGGAAATCCTCGCGAACCTCCCTCAAACCGCGTCTTCGCGCCGGGCTGAGATAGAGGAGGAGATCGGCATGCTTCTTGATGTCCTTTATACCGGAGCATAGTAATTTGGGAGCTATTCAGCACAATGAGGCATGCGAAGCAACCCAAGTGCCGGGGGCGCCAGACAGCTGCTATTTTTGCCTGGCAACTCACGGAAGGCATTTTTCCGTATTCGCTGCATACAGGAAAATGATATAAAATGATCTGCTTTTGCAAACCGAAGACGTGCCTTGCGGAGAAATTTTCGTAAGCGGCAATATAAGAAAGGAGGACCGATTGTGAAGGCAAATGTTTGCGGTAAGTGGAAGGAGTACGACAAGAGGCCCACTTTTTATGATCTCGCGCGGGAGATGGGCAAGATCGACGGGCACGACATTCTTCTGGCTGTCGACGGCCGGAAGCTGAGGGAACTGTTCCAGAAGGTGCCCGACGGGGCGGAGGTGAGTTTTCTCACTTACACGGACGTCACTGCCTACGACACATATCGAAGGTCCTGCGTCATGCTCTTTGAGGCGGCGATCACAAACTTAAAGCTCGGGGAGCACCCGAACGCATTTCTCCATTTTTCACTCGGAAGCGGGTTCTATCTGACGATGGATGAACAGATCATCTGCGACGAAGCCCTCGCGAAAAAGATCGAGGGAGAGATGCGGAGGCTTGTGAAGAAGGCGCTTCCCTTTGAGAAGAGATCCATAAAGACCGCCGATGCGATCCGGCTGTTCCGTGAGAGGGGCATGCACGACAAGGAGAAGCTGTTCCGCACGAGAATTGCCTCGAGAGTCAACATCTACACTCTGGACGGATATGAGGACTACTACTACGGATATATGGTGCACGACACCTCGGTCCTTAAATATTTTGAGGTGATTCCGTTCTCCAAAGGCTTCATCCTCAATATGCCGAGGCAGAGCGACCCGGAGACAGTTGTGCCGTGGACCGGCTCCGTGATGCTGCACTCGACGCAGCTTGAAGGAGAGACCTGGTCAGCGGGGCAGGGAATTCGAACGGTCGCGGACCTCAATGAGCGGATCATATACGGTGGTATCGGCCAGACCGTCCTCACTGCGGAAGCGATGCAGGAGGGCCGCCTCTCAAGACTTGCGGAGATGATATCCGCGAGAAGGGGAGTAAAATTCGTCCTGATCGCAGGACCTTCCTCATCGGGAAAAACCACGTTTTCGCAGAGGCTGTGCATGCAGCTCGCCGCCCACGGGATGCGTCCTCACTACATCGGTGTGGACAACTATTTCAGAAACCGCGGGGAAATGAAGCCCGGTCCGGACGGGAGGATCGACTTTGAGGGGCTCCAGGCAGTCGATGTGGAGCAGTTCAACAAGGACCTGAAGGCGCTTCTTATGGAGGAGACGATTCAGGTGCCGACATTCGATTTTCTGGAAGGAAAGCGCGTCTACACGGGCGAGACCCTTCGACTGTACGACGAGGACCTTTTGGTCATCGAGGGCATACACTGCCTCAATGACGATCTCACCTACCAGCTCCCGGCTGAGAGCAAGTTCCGCGTCTACATCAGTGCGCTCACGCAGATCAATATCGACGAGCACAACCGGGTGCCGTCGGCGGATGCCCGGCTCATCCGGAGAATTGTCCGCGACAACCGCACCCGCGGCTACCCCGCCGCAAAGACTCTTGCGATGTGGGATCTGGTGCGCGCGGGGGAGGAGAAGAATATCTTCCCGTATCAGGACTCGGCGGATGAATTCTTCAACACCGCGCTTCCCTATGAGCTCTCTGTGATGAAGACTTACGTCGTGCCGCTCCTCTTCCAGGTGACGGAGGACGATCCGGGCTATATGGAGGCGAGGCGGCTCCTGAAATTCCTCGACTACATCATCCCGATCCCGGCGGACGAAGTTCCAAAGAACTCGCTCCTCAGGGAATTTATCGGAGGCGGGTGCTTCCGCCTGTAGTCCTTGAAGATGCGGCTTCATGAACGGCTTGCGCGCGGCAGCAAAGGAGAAGCTGCCTGCCGGTTTGTTTGGCACAAGCGGCTTGCGCGCGGCAGCAGAGGAGAAGCTGCCTGCCGGCTTGTTTGGCGGGCGCCGTAAAACACTTGCAGAAAACGATCAAATCCGCTACAATGAAAAACTGATCTGCGGCGGGGTATGCGGTCGCGGCATTTTTTAAAAATGACGAGGAAAGTCCGGGCTTCACAGGGCAGGATGCCGGATAACGTCCGGCTGGGGTAACCCACGGGAAAGCGCAACAGAAAAGAA
>CADCPJ010000170.1 GCA_902803245.1 uncultured Lachnospiraceae bacterium
ACGTCTGCTCCGCTGGAGATCATATTCTCGATCTGGGAGAGCTGTGTCTGAACATCGTTGGAAGCAAACTGAAGATCGACTGTATAGCCTGCATCCTGCAGTTCCTTCTCCATGTTTGCGCCGTCCTGATTCCATCTCTGGAGATCCTTTGTCGGCATGGAAACGCCAACCTTCTCACCTTCAGCGAATGCCGGGACAGAAACCGATGCGACCATTGCGCCGCAAAGTGCGAGTGCCATCAACTTCTTTGCTTTCATGTGAAATCCTCCTTTAATGTGTGCTCTTCCGAGCAGGAAGTAGGTTATAAAAGGTTTAGATAAACACCTTTTATAAAATCAAAATAATAATATTGCGATTTCGCCCGAACGTCAATATTCATTGTGTATGTTTTCCAATTTTGTTGATTTCTCCAAACTACTCTTTGTGATTTTATACAAATTTACGCAAACGATTAAGTAACTCAGGAGGGGTTCTGCTCCCAGCCGGCGTCGATCCTTTCCCTCAGAAGGCTGAGGGAAGGAATGGCTGAGACCGCATCATAGGACGTGCAGCAAAGGGCCCCGGCCGCCGCCGCGTGCTCGAGGGACTCCTTCGGCCCGTACCCCTCTAAGATACTGGTGAGAAATGCCGCGATGCAGACATCTCCCGCCCCCGTCCCGGACAGCACGCGGTCAATCCGGTAGCTCCTTATGAAGATCTTCAGATTGCTCCACTTATGTCCATCGAGGGGAAGGCGGGAATCGGCCCCGCCCATATGGGACCCGCTCAGGAAGAAGAGGCCGGAAGCCCCGCACTTGATGAGGACGGATTTTGCCCCCATGTCAAGGCACATCCTTCCGAGCGGCTCGACGTCCTCGTCGATCTGAAGGAAGCCCGTCAGATCCTCCCCTCCCGCGCTAAGGAGAAGCTCCTCATAGCGGTCCTTCATGAGCATAGAGGCGAGTTCCTCGAAGCTCGGCACGAAGAAATCCACATAAGGGAGCACCCTTTTGAGGATGCGCGGCCAGTCCGCGCGCCCACCTTCGCTGTCCGGGTCCACCGCGCTTAAGTCAAGGCTGGCGGCGATCCCGTGCCTTTTCACCCTCTCATAGAGCTTTTCCAGCTCTTCCCCGTCATTTTCATAGAATTTCGGCATGAGAGTCGGGTAGCCGAAATGGAAGAGGCTCACGTCTTCAAGCGCCTCATCCGGGATGTCGGAGCTCGTGAAAGTGCTGTTCGCTCCCGGACAGTGCAGAAAGCTCCGGTCCGTCCCCGGAGGGGCAAGGACGACGGAATAGCTGGTCGTCTCGCCGGGCACCTCTATGAGCCCCTCGTCCGCCCCGTACTCCTTAAGGATGCCTCTTGCGATGGCGCCGAACGCGTCTCTTCCGATCTTGCCCATCAGCTTCACATCCGCGCCCAGTGCCTTCATCCCGAGGCCCGTGTTCGCGACGGCGCCTCCCGTGTTTATTTCCGCTTCCCCAACCTGAAACAGCTTTCCGGGCTGAATGAGCCTCCCTATGTCCGTTTTCTTCGATTCCGGAAACACCGGGGTGATGTCCAGGCAGATATGCCCCGCCGCGATCGCCTTCTTTTTCATTTGTCCTCTCCGCCTCCGCTTGAAGTTCGTTCATTTCTTATGTTATGGTAGGATAAATGGCGTCTCCTTTTCCGTCTGCCCGCCATTTTCCTTAAACATCGTATCACAGATTCCGGTCTGCCGCCTCACTTACAGCCATAAGCGAAAATGCCCGCTTAAAGCAGAGCCTTTCGTTATCCCTGTTTAAAAGTCAGTCCGGGCAAATACCTTCGGCAATTACTTAAGTCAGCCGGTATAAGGTTAACCAGTATAAGGTTAGCCGGTATTAAACATTCTGTAAAGATAAAAAGACACGAAGAAGGTGCACTTATGATTGCGAACTATCACACCCACACCTGGAGATGCGGACACGCGCAAGGGACAGAGAGAGAATATGTCGAGCGGGCGATTGAAGGCGGCCTCAAGATCCTCGGTTTCTCGGATCACACCCCGATGCCTTTCGACAGGGGCTACATCAGCCCCTACAAGATGGCTCTGGGACAGATGGAGGATTACGTGTATACCGTGCAGTCCCTCCGCAGTGAATACAGGGCGGATATCGAGATCCATATCGGGCTCGAAGTGGAGTACTACCCCGCCTATTTCGAGGAGCTCTGCCGCTTCCTGTCCGGTTATGAAGTGGAATACTTCCTCATGGGGCAGCATTTTCTGGGAAATGAAATCGGAGATTCCTTCTCGGCCGACCCCAGTGGCAGCGTCTCCCGCCTCACAAGGTACCGGGAGCAGACGCTCGAAGGGCTGGAAACGGGGAAATTTCTCTACCTCGCCCATCCGGATGTCCTCTTCTTCACCGGAGACGCTTCCGTCTACAAAAGAGAAATGCGCCTTCTGTGCGAAGGCGCGAAAAAGCTGAATATTCCCCTTGAAATCAATATGCTCGGCATCGAGACAAACCGTCACTATCCGAACCCCCTGTTCTGGGAGGTCGCCGGCGAAGTGGGCAACGAAGCCGTGATCGGAGCCGACGCGCACATGCCCGGGAATGTCGTGAATCCCGAAGCGGAGGCAAAGGCGCGGGAGATCGCGCGGAAAAACCGGATTCCCGTCATTGAGACACTGCCTCTTTGATCCTGTCTGCCGGCCGGTGCGGGCGGGCACCGCGTCATTTTGCATATGCAGCCTTAGTCCGGGCGGGCACCGCGTCATTTTGCGTATGCAGCCGCAATCCGGGCGGCCAGGGCGGCATTGTTGTAGACCAGGCGGATATTGGATTCAAGCGAATCGCCGCCGGTCAGGTCCTTGACCTTCGAAAGAAGAAACGGCGTGCACTCCTTGCCGTGAATTCCGAGCGCGTCCATCTCCCTCAGCGCCTCCTCGATCGCATTTCCGATGACGGAGGCATCCATGGAGTACTCCTCGGGGATGGGGTTCGTGACGAGCATGCCTCCCCTCATATGAAGGCTCTCCGCGGCTCTTAATGCCTCCGCGATCTCCTCCGGCGTGTCCATGCGGTAGTCCACTTTCAGTCCGCTGTGCCTGCTGTAGAAGGCCGGCAGCTCATCCGTCCCGTATCCGATGACGGGGACCCCGTGGGTCTCGAGATACTCGAGCGTGAGGGCCAGGTCCAGAATCGCCTTTGCTCCGGCGCAGACCACGCAGACGGGCGTTTGGGAGAGCTCCTCGAGATCCGCCGAGATGTCCATCGTCTTCTCCGCCCCGCGGTGAACGCCTCCGATTCCACCCGTGGCAAACACCTTTATGCCCGCCATGTGGGCAATCATCATGGTGGTCGTCACCGTCGTGGCGCCGTCCTTACCGCGCGCGCAAAGAACGGCGAGATCCCGGCGGGAAGCTTTCGTGATGGCCATTCCCTTCTTCCCGAAATACTCAATTTCCTCCTCGCTAAGTCCGGCTTTCAGCCTCCCGCCGATGATAGCGATCGTCGCCGGGACAGCCCCGCTTGCGCGGATGATCTTCTCCACCTGCAAGGCGGTCTCCACATTCTGCGGGTAGGGCATTCCGTGGGAAATAATGGTCGACTCGAGCGCAACCACAGGTTTTCCTTCCGCCACCGCCTGCGCCACTTCCGGCTTCACGTCGAGATACGGATAATTCTGCATGATCTGACCTCCTCCTCATAATACTTCGATCTGTAAACGCCTGTCAGAGCTCAAACCGCTCCTCATAATACTTCGGTCTG
>CADCPJ010000171.1 GCA_902803245.1 uncultured Lachnospiraceae bacterium
GTCATCTGTATGGCCATTTATATAAAGGTCACTGCTTCTTTTGCTGGACCTCACTCATGTTCGCCTTCGTAATGGTCTGCGGCGAGATCAGGAAGGAGGGAATAATCCCCGTCCCGTTGTCGTATGACGCCGTGTCGTATGTGCAGCCGAATTCCCAGCCGCCATCCCTGATGAGGCTCGCATCGGCCGGGTCTCCGTCGAGAATCGTGAGCACGACGTCCCTCGTCACATCGGCCTCCCATTCGGGATTCCAGTAGAGAGTCATGGCCTGCTTTCCGTCGCCGGTCAATGAGAGGGCATCCTTCGAAGCTCCCGCCCCGGTGACTGCGACCTTGCTCTTTCCGCCGAAGACCGATTCCACCGCAGCGATGGCTCCGCCGGCAGCGCTGTCGCTCGGGCACAGGACCGCATCCGGCTGCATCGATTTTCCGTAGAAGTCCCGGAAGATCCCGGTGAGGCGTTCCTTCACCGCTTCCGGCTCCTCCCCATAGGCCGAGACTTTGGAGTAGGAGATCTCACCGGAAGGCACGCTCAGTGTCCCCGCGTCAAAGTATGGCTGGAGGACGTCGTAGGCGCCGTTAAAGATGTACCCGGATCGGTAGTCCGAGGGAAGCCCCGCGACAAATTCAATTGTGTGGAGCTTAGAGTGCTCGGCGGTGCCAAGTCCGAGCGATGCCGCCAGGTACTCGCCCTGCAGCCTCCCCATGCGGTAGCTGTCGACAGCGACATAGCAGGTCACCGCGTCCGATCCCTCAATCAGCCCGTCATAGGAAATGACGGGAATGTTCGCTTCCTTCGCCCTTTGAAGGACGCTCCCGAGCGAGGATTTTCCGTCCGGGAAGATCACCAGAATATCGCAGCTGCTCCCGATGAGGGATGCCACGTCTTTTGTCTGCTGGCCTTCCTTTGCCTCCTGCCCTGCGGATTCTTCCCCGTCTTCGGCCGCAGGCAGGCTGCTGGAGGTGCTTTCCGCGGCGGCCGCTTCCACTTCCGCCTCATTGGCAAAGAGGGTGATCACTTCGCAGCCCTCCGCCTTAAAGAGCGACTCCAGAAATGCCGCGCGCTCCGCGTAGGTACTGCCTTCCGCGGCAGCGGGAAAAGACAGGCCGATCTTCTTTCCGGAGGCATTTAAGTGGCTGCTGACCGCACCGCTCTCCGTTCCCTCCGCCGGCTGCTCCGTCCCCTGTTCCTTTCCGCATGCCGTAAGACACACAAAAACCGCGCAGGCCGCAAGGCCGGACGCGAACAGTTTCCTCTTATGTGCAAACATGGAATTGTGAGCTGTTTTTTTCTGCAAATCTACACCGTTCTCTTTATGAGAGCTGCTGCGCAGTCCTCATCGCTGATGTCAGGGCCGCAGATGCCGCGCACCCCACTTTTATAAACTTGCTTTATAATACTTCCTGTACAATACTCGCACCGCGTCTGTCCCGTCAAGCAGTCGGACAGGATTTCGGTGATTTCGTGAACCTCGACAAAAATGAAAATGAAATTTAGACAGGTTCACGCAAACGTTTTCGTTCAGATTCCGTTGATGAATTCTTCCATAAAATGCCATGCGACTCCGCGCATTCCCGCCTTTGTCGGGTACTTGCCGAGCTTGATGTATTCAGCATCGGATCCGAACGGATTCCGTACCGCGGCCTTCTCCTTGAGAACGGGAAGATAGGGCTCGAGATACTGAGACACATACCCTCCCAGGATCACATTGCAGTCAAATGCCATGCGCAGGTTGTTGATCCCGATGGCGAGGTAGGACAGGTTTTCTTCCCAGAGCGCAAGGAAGTCGGAATTCCCCGCTTTCAGCCCCTCGAAAAACGCCTCCGGGCTCACGCCGATGTCGCGGGTAAAGCGAAAAGCGCTGCAATAGGCCTCGAGGCATCCTCTCTTCCCGCAGTTGCACTTTCTGCCGTCCGGCACAATGCACATGTGCCCGAACTCGCCGCTCCTCCCCTCCGATCCGAGGTAAGGCTTGCCGCCTATAAACACCGCTCCCCCGATGCCGTTTTCGAGGAACAGGTACACAAAGTCCTCCTCCCGCTCTTTGAGCGTCAGGCCCAGCCACTCCGCGGCGCCGCCGCTCGTGCTGTCATTTTCAATAAAAACCCGGTACGGGATCGGTTTGCGCACTGCGCTTAAGGAGATGTCTTTCATGCGCAGGGTCGGTGACAGGACTATGACGTCCTTGTCCTGATCGATGACGCCGGGGAAGGTGATTCCGATTCCGAGCACCTTCTCCCGGTCGAGATCATTTTCACTGAAGAACCGCTCCAGCTCCAGGGCAAGCTGTTCTCCGAGCCTCTCCCCGTCATAAGAGATGATCTCGACGGTCTTGTAAGCCAGTTCGTTCTGCCGGACATCGGTGGCCAGAAACCTGAGCTGCGTGGCGGATACGGCTATTCCGACGGCGCACCGGACGGTCTCGTCGATGATATAGCCCACAGCCGGCCTTCCGCCGGTAGATTTCTGCACCTCCCCCGGACGAATCAGCCCCGCCTCGAGGAGCTCAGCAATATTTTGGTGTACGGTAGGCAGAGAATAACCCATGGATGTAGCGATCTGCTGCTTGCTGACAGGGGATTCCGCATCATAGATGTAGCGGTACATCTTGTTGCGGGTCTGCCGCCGCCTCTCGGTGATCGTCGTCTTCAGCTCTTCCATCACACTCTCCCAGTGATCTAAAGCAACCCCGGCTTTTCATCTTCATCGCATAATTCTTTTATAAATGTCTTTGACTTAACTATCAATATAACCAAGACAATTCCAAATGTCAATGTGATGATTGTGTAACATGCCGATTCCGGGCGGGAGAGCGAAAACGTTTAAGCCGATTGTCAGCTGCAGAGTATTTCGCAGCCGTCCTCTGTCACCAGCACCTCGACCTCCCACTGGGCAGAGGGCTTCCCGTCCTTCGTGTAAATGGTCCAGTGGTTGTCCTCGTCCTCGTAGATCTCGTCTCCGCCCATATTGACCATGGGCTCGATCGTAAAGACCATTCCCGGCACCATCAGCATCCCGCTGCCGGGCTGCGAGACGTAGCTGACCCACGGATCCTCGTGGAACTGAAAGCCACAGCCGTGGCCGCCGATCTGCCGGACGACGGAATATCCGTTCTTCAGGGCGTGCTCGTGAACCGCGTGGCCCATGTCCCCGAGGAAGGTCCACGGCTTCGTGTTCGCCACGCCGATCTCCACGCACTCCTTCGCCACCTGCACGAGCCGCTTCGTCTCCTCGGCCACATTCCCGAGAAGGAACATGCGGGAGGAGTCGGAGAAGTATCCGTTATAGATCGTGGAGACGTCAACATTGATGATGTCCCCGTCCTTTAAAATGATGTCCGGCGAGGGAATGCCGTGGCAGACCTCTTCGTTCAGCGAAGTGCAGACGCTCTTCGGGAAACCCTCGTAGTTGAGCGGGGCCGGAATTCCCCCCATCGCGGTCGTGACGTCATACACGATGCGGTCGATCTCCTCCGTGCTCATGCCGATGTGAATCTTCCCGGCCACTTCGTCGAGCACGGCCATATTGATGTGCGCGCTCGCCCGTATTCCCTCGACGTCCTTCGCGTTTTTGAGCATCTCGTGTTTCGGCACTTCGTGCCCGCGCATCTTGGCGAGTGTGATCTTGTCGTCGAACTGCATGTGGCACTGCTTGTATTTTCTTCCGCTCCCGCACCAGCAGGGAGCATTTCTGTCGTATTTTTTCATTGCCAGTCTTATCATGATTCTCCTTATCGTTGTTGACGGGATTTCCCTAAGAAGCGGAACGATTCATTTTCTCCTCTATACAGTTATAGTCGTTAACGAAATCGTCTTTTTCACACAGAACCCT
The DNA here is from genome assembly GCA_902803245.1 of uncultured Lachnospiraceae bacterium. Classification (GTDB taxonomy): domain Bacteria; phylum Bacillota; class Clostridia; order Lachnospirales; family Lachnospiraceae; genus Chordicoccus. The sequence goes on from CADCPJ010000171.1 coordinate 3,832, forward strand.
TCGTTTGCCCTATATGCAGTTAACTAAGCAGCTGCCTTCGGCAATTGCCAAGGTTGACCAGTACAAGGCGCCGCAAGCAGCTGCCAGGATTAACCGGTATTTCAGTCAAATATGCGGGCGGCATAATTTACCGTGGCCATCGCATCCGCGCAGTAGGCGTCCGCACCGATCCTGCCTGCGTATTCCTCCGTCAGCACGGCTCCTCCCACTGCAATCTTCGTCCCTGGGGAAGCGGCCTTAAGCTGCCGGATCGTCTCTTCCATGCTTCCCACGGTCGTGGTCATGAGCGCGGACAGGCCGACCAGCCGGACTCCCCGCTTAAGCGTCTCCTCCACAATGCGCTCCGAAGGGACGTCCTTTCCAAGGTCGATGACCTCGTACCCGTAGTTCTCGAGCAGCACCTTCACGATGTTCTTGCCGATGTCATGGATGTCCCCCTTGACCGTCGCAAGAATGACCGGTCCACGCTTTTTCGCCGCGCTGCCGCTTCCTGACATCGCTTCGCTTATGACGGCGAAAGCCGCCTTTGCCGCATCCGCGCTCATGAGAAGCTGAGGAAGGAAAATGGTTCCGCTCTCGAAGTCCCGTCCGACGCAGTCCAGGGCGGGTATCATGCAGGATTCGATGATGGACGTTCCGTCAAGGCTCCGAAGAAGACCCCTGGCCAAGTCCGCCGCCTGCTCCTTCAGCCCCCTCTCCACAGCGTGACGCAGTAATTCTCTGCGTCCTTCCGCCGTATCGTCTCCGGCCTCTCCTTCGGGCATCTCTGCGTCATTTTCACCGGGGCCCGCAGCGCCTCCCCGGCTGCTGCCGCCGGACATCTCTCCCCCGCCATGAGTCCGGTTTCCCGCTTCAGGGGAGGTCGTTCCCGCGTACTTCTCCAC
>CADCPJ010000172.1 GCA_902803245.1 uncultured Lachnospiraceae bacterium
TATCCGACCGTAGTGAACTCCGGATCCGGGTCCTTCTGCTCCTCGACGATCGCAAAGCCGGTGTAGCCCATCTCCTTTGCAATCTGCTGCATAGGGATGCTGCCCGCTCCGTTCAGCGGCGTGTAGACCACTTTCACGCTGCGGTCCAGCTCATCGTCCGGCCTCTGGCTCATGGACTTCACATAGTCCAGATAGCTCCTGTCCATCTCCTCGCCGAGCATGACGACAAGGCCCTCCGTCTTCGCAGTCTTAAGTGGGAGGTGCCCGAACTCATCGAAGAGATCCATCGACTGGATCTCGGCCAGGATGCCTTCCGACACGATGCCGGAGATCTGGGCCCCGTCCGACCAGTACACTTTGTATCCATTGTACTCCTTCGGGTTGTGGCTCGCCGTCATATTGATGCCGGAAACCGCTTTCAGCTGCCGGATCGCGTAGGAGAGCTCCGGCGTCGGGCGGAGAGACGGGAAGAGATAGACGCGGATGCCGTTTCCTGCGAGGATCTCCGCCGCCAGCTCCGAGAACTCCTTCGAGTGATAGCGGCAGTCGTAGGCAATGACAACCCCGCTCATGGGATCCGCCCCTGATTTCCGGATATAATTAGCGATCCCCTGCGTTGCGCGGCCCACGGTGTATTCGTTCATCCGGTTGGTGCCCGCACCGCAGATTCCTCTAAGCCCGGCGGTTCCGAACACGATCTCCTGATAGAAGCGGTCCGTGATCTCTGCCTCATCGTCTTCAATTGAGAGCAGCTCCTCATACATCGCACTGTCCTTCAGCAGCTTCGCAAGCCACTCCTCATACAGTTCCCTTGTATCCATACTCGTCTCTCCTCCTGATATCTCTTTTGTCTGGTTCCGCTTTTGTCCGGTCCGGCTTCCGGCCTTAAGTTGTCTCTTTGCGAAGCGTCAAAAGGCCCGGAACCTTCAGCGTTCGTGACGCTCAGCACTAAAACAGCAGTCAAATATGTCTTATTATAGCAAAAAGGCGCCGAAGGGAAAATCCCCTCCGGCGCTTCAGGCGCAATCCTTTATTCGGCTGTCTCCGCTGCCGATGATGCTGCGGACTCGGCTGCTTCCGCCGCAGATGAAGCTGCGGACTCGGCTGCTTCCGCCGCAGATGAAGCCCCAGATTCCGCTGCTTCCGGCTGCTTCTCCACAATGTTGGCATTGTCATACAGGAAGTCGGAAACCGCATCATACTCGATCTTGTATCTCACCGCATAATCGCCGTATTCGGCAGCAAGCGCGGCCCCGTTCTCGAAACCGACCTCCTCGGCGAGTGCGTCATATGCCGCCTCGAGCTCTTTGCCTTCCGGAAGAAGCTTCTCCGCTTCGGCGATCGCGTCGATCGTAAACTCGGTGTCGATGCTCTGATGAGCGATCTCCTCAGCCATGGCCGGGAACTCCTCCTCGGTGATTCCCGCCATTGTGGAAATAAATGACGCGAAATCCATCCCGTACATCGATGCATATGTCTCGTAGTAGGTGCGGATGTCATTTACATAGTAGTCAACCAGATCCTGCGGATATTCGCTGACGGTGCTGTTCTCGGCAGCCTTCGTGATAAGATCGTTTTTGGCGCTCTCTTCCCTGCTCTTTAAGGCGTCCTCTTCAAGCATCGCGCGGGTGCGCTCGCGGTACTCCTCGACGGTCTTTGCCTCGCCGTCCGACAATGCCTCAGCCAAAGCGTCGTCCAGCTCCTTATATCTCTTGACGGAGTTGACCTTGACGGTGAAGACCACATCCTGTCCGGCCAGGTCGGCATTGCCGTATTCCTCCGGGAATTTCAGATTGAGGTCCACGGTATCGCCGACATTCACTCCGATCAGGCCGTCCTCAAATCCGTCGATGAAGGTGTGGGAGCCGATCTGAAGCTCATAGCCCTCGCTCGTGCCGCCGTCAAATGCGACGCCGTCCTTCTTGCCCTCAAAATCAATGTTCGCGACATCGCCGTCCTCAACGACGCCCTCTGTAAAGACCTCGCTTCCCTTGTCGGAATAATGGATATCGCTGTCAATGCGGGTGTCAATGGCGGCATCCGTGATCTCGATCGGGTCCACTTCAATTGTGAGCCCCTTGTATTCCCCGAGCGTGACATAGTCGGAGCCGTTGTACTCCGGTCTCACGGGAGCTTCTTCTTCCTCGCCCTCTGCGGAGGACTCCGCATCTTCTGCCGCGCTCGCTGCGGAGGACTCCGCTCCGTCAGCTGTGCTCTCCGCTCCGGATTCCGCCGCCGAATCTAAGCTTTCCGCACCCGGCTGTGCTGACGAATCCGTGTCAGCTGCACCGGATTCCGCCGCCGAATCTGTGCCGGACGCTGCGGATTCCGCCGCGCTTTCTGCTGCCGATTCCGCAACGGATTCCACTGCCGATTCCGCTCCGGACGCGGAAGACTCCTCCGCAAGCACAGGCGCCGCCGCAAGAATTGCTGCCATACTGACCGCGCACACCATAGAAGCGGCCCCAAATCTCTTTCGCATCTTTTTCATTCCTCCTGAAATATCTTCTTTGGTATCCCGTTCAATTTGTAAACGCAAGTGCCATTATAGATCGAAAATTTGTCTTTACTGTGAATGTACCGGCCATTACCGAAAAAACAAAGCTGAAAATACCCTCTGCAAACGGCTCTTTATCACGCCCTCATCGAGGAGTCCACCTCAAAGGACGGCATCGGCTTCAGCTTGTGAAGGTTGATGCGGTGGAGGCGGTCAATCCTCGCCCTGACATCCGGGTCGGCACATGTGCCCGTCAGCACATATTCATCGAGCACGGCGTAGGTAAATCCAAGTTTCTCCTCGTCCCCCTGGCCGCTGAGTCCGTCCGACGGCACCTTGTGGACGAGATCCTTTGGAAGACCTAAAACATCGCCGATCTGGCGGACTTCGTGGACAAGGAGATGGGAGAGGGGGCTGAAGTCCCCCGCCGCGTCGCCGTATTTTGTGGAGTAGCCCACGTAGTCCTCCGACGCATTGCAGGTGTTGACCACCCTGCCCCCGCCCGGAACCATCTGGCCCACGGCATAGAGGGTCGCCATGCGCAGTCTCGGCGGCAGGTTGATTCTCGCGTCCCTGCTTAAATCCTCAAGACCGGTGATCGCTTTCAGTTCCTCGCTTTCTGTCAGCATGCTCTCCATCCCGTGAAAAGCCGCGGCGATATTGAGCTCTACGTGCGGGATCTGAAGGAATTCCACCAGTTTTTCTGAATCGGAGATATCGCTCTGCACGCCGTTTGGCATAAGAACGCCGATGACGCGCTCCCTGCCAAGGGCCTCTGCGCACAGCGCCGCAGCGATGCTGGAATCCTTTCCTCCGGAGATCCCGATCACCGCCTTGCAGGTGCTTCCGTTTTCCTCAAAATAGTTCCTGATCCAGGATACGATCTCTTCTTTTGTCTTCATCGGGTCTCTTAGCATACCAAAATCCTCCTAATGTCCGTCCCGGAACATGGAAAACTGATCCATCGGATAGTTCTTCAGGTTTTCCAGGATCTTCCTGCCGTCCGCTCTCTTAAGGAGCTCTGCCCTGTCGCGCGTGACCAGGCTCTCCACCTGATGCTTGGAGGGCCCGCCCACACAGCCGCCCGGGCACATCATGCCCTCTATGAAATCTTCCTTCAGCCTGCCGGCCTTTAAGAGGGTGAGAGCCTTTTTGCACTCATTTCCGCCCGCACAGGTCATGAGGCGGATATCGGAGACGTCTTCTCCCATTTCCTCCATCACTTCCAGAACGGCCGCTGCCACTCCGCCAGTTCCGGCAAAGCGCTTCCCGAAGATCGAAGCCTCCTGGTAGTCCTCCTCCGTCGGGACGATCTCTATGTCCCTGGATGCAAGAAGGGCAACGATCTCGCCGTAAGTGAGGGCGTAATCCGGGCGGTCCGCGATAAATTCGTTGACGGTCTCCCCCTTCTTGGCGATGCACGGTCCGATGAACACGGTCACGCAGTCCGGATCCTGTGATTTCAAGTACCGGGACACGGCGACCATCGGGGAGACGGTGTCTGACTTGTTGTTTTTGTATTGCTCCGGAAAATGGTGCCGCAGCATCGAGATGAACGCCGGGCAGCAGGAAGTCGTCATTTTTCTTCCTTCCTTCTTTGCCTCGATCCACTCCTTCGCCTCATAGGCCGCAGTCATGTCTCCGCCGAGGCCCACCTCCACCATATCATAAAAGCCCGCTTTTTTCAGTGCGGCGCGAATGGAAGCCATGCCGATTTCCTTGCCGAACTGTCCCTCCGTGGCCGGAGCGCACATCGCAATCACGCGCTTCCCGCTCCGGATGGCTCTGATCACGTCCACCGCGTAGATCTTCGATCCGATGGCTCCGAACGGACAGTTGTGGATGCAGTGTCCGCAGTGAATGCATTTCTCGTCGTCTATGACGCACAGCCCGTTCTCGTCGTAATGGATCGCATCCGCGGGGCAGGCCTTCCTGCAGGGTCTCTCCAGATGGACGATCGCCTCAAACGGACACGACTTTGCACACATTCCGCAGGACCTGCACTTATCCGGGTCGATGTGCATTCTCGTCGAGCCCGGCTGGATTGCCCCGAATTTGCAGGCATTTAAGCAGGCCTTTCCGAGGCAGAAGCGGCAGACGTCGGTCACCATATACTCCTGGATCGGGCAGTCGTCACAGGCAGCGGGGATAACCGCGACCACATTCTTCGTGGGATGGTTTACATCCGGATCCTGCCCCATCGCGAGACGGATCCGGCCCCGGATGATTTCCCTCTCCTTGTATATGCAGCAGCGGTACTGCGGCTTCGGTCCCGGGCTGATGGCGTACGCGAGCTTCTCCCGCATATCATGGCTTATCTCCCCGTCTCCTTCCCAGACCTCCCGGCAGACTTCCCGGAGGATATAGTGCTTCAGCTCGACAATCCCTTTGTCATTCGTGATCATATGCCGTCTCTCCTTTATGCCGCGATTTTTTAGAAGTCAGTACCAAGACCGGATGCCGTCATTTTACCGGGTACATAAAAGTGAAGCGGCCTCTCCCGTCGTCCTCATCATCGTCATCGTCGTCGTCCTCGTCGTCCTCGTCCTCCTTGATCTCCCCCCTCAGGTCGTAGAAGGTCTCCATATCACAGCATTCCTGACACAGAAGGAGGAATTCCTCCCGGGCCTTCTCTTCGCTCCCATAAGTCCCGAACACCACTCCGTTTACGAGAATCTTCCTGCCCTCCAGGTCTGCGTTCCTGACCTCAGTGAGGTGCAGGCCGTCCTTGCTTCGAACAAACATCATTTATCTCTCCTTTCCATCCTGCCCCCTCCTCAACGGGGGCATGCTATGCGCACGTGAAACATGCGCCTTCCATAAATATACATATTCTGCGCGGCCGCCTCAATGACATTTCCCCGTAAAATGCTCTTACGTGTCAATCCCCGCGCTCTCGAACTTCTCCCTCATCGTCGGATTTCCTCTCACGAGCTTTCTGATGGTCAGTTCCTCGGCCTTATTGTTCGCGAGGCGGAGATTGTTTTCGGAGGACAGAAGGTCCGCCTTGATCTTCTGCAGGTGGTCGATAGACTTGTCGATCTCATCGATGGCGCTGTGGAATTTCCGGCTGGCCAGCTCGTAGTTTCTCGAGAACCTGTCTTTGAAATCCAGCAGATTCCTGCTGAAATTCTCGACGTCGATGTTCTCGTTCCTTGCGGCGGCGAGCTCCTTTTTGATCGAGAGGGAGTTCCGGGCGGCATTTCTTAAGAGCGTGATCATCGGGATGAAGAACTGCGGGCGGATCACGTACATCTTCGGATAGCGGTGGGAGACGTCCACGATTCCCGTATTGTAGTACTCGCTGTCCGCCTCGAGCATTGAGACGAGCACCGCGTACTCGCATTTTTTCAAAGTGCGGTCCTTGTCGAGCTTCTTGAAGAAGTCCTCATTTCTGTGCTTCGTGGCCGTCTCATCCATCTCATTTTTCATCTCGAACATGATGGATATGTACTCCAGGCCGTCCTCGTAGTCCCGGAAGATGAAGTCTCCCTTCGATCCCTCCCGCGCGTCGTTGTCCTTCTCGAAATACGCATTCGGAAATGCGGTGGCCCGGATCAGGTCAAACTCCGAGCTGCAGTGCCGCTCAAGGGATTCCCCTATCATCTTGGTGGACATGCGGCTCTTCATCTCCTTGTACATCCTGATCTCGTCGTCCTTCTGACTGACGATGATCTGGAGCTTCGCCTCCGCCTGCTCTTTCGCGCTCTTCAGCTCCGCCTCGGATTTCTCCTTCTGCATGCCAAGCTCGGCTTCGGCCCTCTCCCTCTCCAGTCGAAGTTCCAGGCCGGCCTTCTCCCTTACAGCCTCAAGTTCCGTCTCCGCCTTCTCTCTGGCGGCTTTCAGTTCCGCCGCTGCCTTCTCTTTCTCGGCTTTTAATTCCGTCTCTGCCTTCTCCTTTGCGGCTTTTAATTCCGTCTCCGCCTTCTCCTTGCCGAACTTATAGTTCGAGACGGCGTGCTCGATCTCCAGTTTATTCGCCTTCTTTATGGAGGCGATCTCAGATTCAAGCTCACGGATTCTGGCCCCTAAGTCCACGAGCTCCTTCTCCTGCCCGCTTAAGGCCTCCCTGACAGCCAGGTCCTTCTCCGCCAGAAAAATCTCTCTCTGTGAGGCAAGCGCGGAGAGCTTTTCCTCCTCGAGTCTCTTCCTCGCCTCGTCCGTCTGCCTCCGGAATTCCCGATCCCTCACCTGCTGCACGATGGCGGAATAGCCGGCCTCGTCAATCTGGAACACTTCCCCGCACCGCGGACACTTGATTTCCTTCATCGCCATTTTCGTCTCCTGCGCATCTAATCATCATGTCAATACGGCTATTATCCCCCATTTTCCATGACCCGGCAAGTGATGGCACAAAATTCAGAGAAAGCTCACAAGAAACACAACCGCGCTGCAGGCGATTGCCACAGGAAAAAGTCCCGCTCCGAGGAAGGCGAGCAGGATACCGGCGATAAGGGACAGAAGTCCCGCGAGGGGATTGTCCGTCGCATATAGGATCGCCGGGAAGGTCATGACCGAAAGAGTTACATAGGGAACATAGTAGAGAAATGAGCGGATCGTCCTGTTTCGGATCTTCCTCCGGATGAGAGTCAGCGGAAGCACGCGGATGAGGTAGGAGACGCCGAACATGATGAAGATATAGATATAAGGATTTCTGCCCATCGCTTAATCCTCCTCATGAGGGATCGGAAAGAGCAGCGCTGCCGCAAGGGACAGGGCCACGGTCAACAGGATGATCCGGCTTCCCTCAGACATGGAGGAGAAGACCGGCAGGATACTGAAAATATAGCTAGCCGCGAAGGAAGCGGCTACAAGGCCGAACACCACCTTTGACTTCCTCGCGGGGGGAATGATGATGGCGAGAAACATCCCGTAGAGAAGGACGCTTAAGGAAGCCACCACCCTGGCCGGGAGCACGTTGCCGACCACCACTCCGAGGCAGGTGCCGAGGGCCCACTGGGACAGGGAGGATGCGGCCAGTCCGTATTGGTAGAAGGGATTCAGCGGTCCCTCCACCGTGACGGCCGCGCCGAAAATCTCATCCGTGATAAACTGTCCCATAAGAAAGCGGTGGGCAAACGGCATGTCCGATGGGATCTTCTGGGAGAGCGAAGCCGACATGAGAAGGTAGCGGGCATTGATGATCAGGGTGATCACCGCCATCTCCACATAGGGGGCATTGGAGGCGATCACGCCAAAGCCCGCATACTCCCCCGCCGAAGCGTTGCATAAAAGTGACGCAAGTGTCGCCTGAAATGCCGTGAGCCCCGCCCTCTTCGCGGCAATTCCGAGAGCAAAGGACACGGCCAGATAGCCGAGGCCGATGGGGATGCCGTTTTTCAGTCCACGGCGAAACCACTCGATATTCGTTCCTGTTTCATTCATACGGTCTGTTACTCCATATCCGGTTCCGTCATATACGAGATAACCTTAGTATACTGGTTAACCTTATTATACTGGTTAACCTTAAGTTTGCCGAAGGCAATTGCCAGGACATTGCATATAGGAAAACGAAATGTTCTGCGTAAGAAAGACAATTTCGTTAACGACTATAACGACTATAAAGAGCATAAAAGCGGCACCCGCGCGGGCGCCGCTTACTGGATTGTTGTGCAAACCTGTTATTCTCTCAGGCCTTGTGCGCAGCTCACTGAAAAGCCGGGCGCATATTAAGCTGCCTCGGAATCAGCTGCCTCGGAATCGGCTGCTTCGGAATCAGCTGCCTCAGCATCAGCATCAGCTGTCTCTTCCGGCTGGATGGAAGCTGTGATGATCGAAGCGACCTGTTCAAAGCCTTCATCAGAGATCGGGGCGAAGGTCACCTCAAGGATGTAGCCCTTCTCTGTATCAAATGCAACGCTGGCGGAGTCCGTGTCTTCAATCTTGTAGCTCAGGGCA
>CADCPJ010000173.1 GCA_902803245.1 uncultured Lachnospiraceae bacterium
ACGATCAGGTCGTCTGAGTCATTGGCCTTGATATTGAGTGTCTTCCTGTAATTGGCAAAGCGCTTCTGCTCCGTCTTTTTGCTGATGGAAGGATTCTTCGTATCAATCGTGTGTCTGGAGAGGTACATGTTCTCCAGAAGGGACATATCGGGAATCACGGAGTTCTCCTTGCGGTTCGCTGGGATCATGCCGATGCCCTGCTTCATCGCCCTGTGTATCGTCTCATCAGCCGCGGCTTTTCCGTGAATGTCGACCCTCCCGCCCTGAATCGGAAGGACTCCGAAGATCGTCTGCATCACCTCGGAGCAGCCTGCGCCCTGCAGCCCGGTAAATCCGATGATTTCGCCTTTCCTGCAGGAGAAGGACACGTCCCGGAAGCCCATGCCGCTTAAGTCTTCGAGCCTTAAGACTTCCTCCCCGAGCTCGCGCTTAACATAGACGTCCTCGTTCGCATAGGTCTCACCCACCATATCCCTGGTGATCTGCTCGGGGGTCGTCCCGGATATGAGGCCGGTGCTGATAAAGCGGCTGTTTCTTAAGACGGTATACTCGTCCGCGATCTCAAAGATCTCGGGCATTTTGTGGGAAATGAAGATAAATGCCGTCCCCTTCTCCTTGAGGCTCCGGATGAGCCCGAAGAAGTGCTCGATCTCGGAGTTGTTGAGCGCAGTCGTCGGCTCATCGAGAATGATCAGCTTCGCCCTCGAATGCAGGGCTTTGGCAATCTCGAGAACCTGCTTCGCACCCGTCACAAGCTCGCCGGCCAACATGCGGGGCTCAAGCGGGACTCCCATCTCCGCAAAAAGCTCTTCCGCCTCCCGGATCATCGCTTTTTTGTCCAGTTTTCCCGCAAACCCGGTGATCTCCTTCCCGAGGAAGAGATTCTCATAGACCTCGAGATCATTGAATATATTGAGCTCCTGGTGCACAAAGGCAATGCCCGCATTCTCGGAGGCACTGATCGAGCCGTTCGGCAGTTCTCTGCCCTCAAAGACGACCGTGCCTTCATCCCTCGTGTAGATGCCGGACAGAATATTCATCAGGGTCGACTTGCCCGCGCCATTTTCCCCGAGAAGAGCGTGAACTTCCCCGGGCTTTATGGTCAGGGACACGTCGTCAAGCACCTTCACCCCGAAGAAAGACTTGTGGATGTGTTCCATTTTCAGCAGTTCCAAATCGACGCCTCCGTTTCTTCCATAAGATCCTGTTCTTTAAAATGCGGCAACTGTTCGGCGGACTATAAAATAAGAACCGCCATTTCCGGTACTATAGTTCAATAGAGGGGCAGCAGTTGCCTGCTGCCCCATAAAAAAGCTTTCTGAATCAGCTTATTCCTTTTCTTCGTAGGTGCCGAAGCCCTGGAAGTCGTCGACATTTTCTGCATCAACGACGGAAACCGGGATGATGTAGTCCTTCTCGATTTCTTCGCCGTTTAAACTTCTTACCATGACATCGACTGCTTCCTTGATCATAGCAGGATCATAGGTGACAGAGAAGATGTCGTAGGTTTCCGGTCTCGCGATGGTCTGGTGTTTGTCCTTAAGGACCGCATAGATCTCAGCAAGTCCGGAGGAGCCTGCCAGAGCCTGAAGCGATTTGAGGAACTCTTCCTTCTTCGTCGCGTCGAGGGCGGCGCCGTTCAGGGACTCGAGAACGCCCATGGTGATCTCATCGTCGTGCGTGAAGATCCACAGCTTCTTGGAGGGATCGCACTGAGAGCTGCTGAACCAGGACTCGAAGAGCTCCTTGCCCGTGTCGCGGCTCCAGCCTGTCGCTGCGGATTTTACAACCGCTGCATCGATCTCTTCATCTGTCCAGCCGGCTTCTCTCAGGCCGTCACGGAAGCCCTTGGAACGGAGCTCCGGAACGGAGGAGTTGTCGCCGATCATCTCATAGACATAGTCCGCTTTGTCGAGTCCGTCCTCAAGAAGTCTCTTGGCGGTCTCATAGCCGATTCCTTCGTTGTCGCCCTTGACATTGGCAACAACCTTCTCATCGAGGATGTCGCTGTTGATGACGCGGTCGAACTGCACGAAAGGAATATCTGCGACAGCGATCTTCTCCAGTGTGGACTGAAGGCCGTTGTCATAAGGAAGAATCACGATGCCTGCAAGTCCGTCGGGAGAAGCGAGAAGATCGTCTACCTGCTGGATCTGGTTGTCGACGTCCGTCGCGGCATAAACCTTGGCGGTGAGTTTGCCCTCTGCATTGATCTCGTCCGCCTTCTCCTGTGCATAAGTCAGAACCGCGCCTGTCCAGCCGTGATCGGCGCTCGGGACCATGATCGCGATCTCATCGGCCATAGCGACAGAACCGATGGCCGCTGTCATAGCTCCGGCAACTGCGAGTGTCGTAAGAACCTTTGTGAATTTCATAAGCACCTCCATCTTTGAAACATGATTGGTATGAGCTTTTCGTCACAAGCCCAGCTGCTGACACTTATTATAGCAGATTTGCATATAGGTGAATACAAATATGTTATTTTTTTTGGCAATATTTTTCCGCTGTCATGAGGAAATATCTTCAGGTCCATCAAGTATTCTGCAGCCGCTCAGATATTCTTCAGATGCTCATATCTCTTCTTCGCCATCTCCGCGCCTTCCGCAAACAGCGTCCGGGCATTGTCGGGGAACGTGCGCTTAAGCGACTCGTACCGCACCTCGCCCGCCAGGAAATCCTCATAGGCGATGCTCGGCTCCTTCGAGTCGAGGACAAATGCGGGCTCCGCATTCGGATTGTAGCGGTACAGATGCCAGTACCCCGCCTCCACGGCTCTCTTCATCTCGTCCTGGACTTTTGCCATGCCGCATTTGAGCCCATGGGACTGGCAGGGCGCGTAGGCGATGATCACGCTCGGACCATGGAACTCCTCCGCCTCATGCATTGCCTTCACGAGCTGTGCGTTGTCGGCTCCCATCGCCACCTGAGCCACATAGACATTGCCGTATGTCATCAGCATGCCGCCCAGATCCTTCTTCGGACGCCTCTTTCCGGAGGAGGCGAACTGCGCCACCGCTCCGATCGGGGTCGCCTTCGAGGACTGGCCGCCCGTGTTGGAGTACACCTCGGTGTCCACGATGAGGACGTTGATATCCTCCCCGCTCGCAACCACGTGGTCGAGACCGCCAAAGCCGATGTCGTAGGCCCATCCGTCCCCTCCGTACATCCAGAAGGTCTTCTTCGCGAGCTGGTCCTTGTACTTCAGGATTTCGGCCGCCTCTTTCGTCTCCTCCTTCTCAAGCAGGGAAATGAGCCTCCTTGCGGCGATGTCCGACCTCTCAAAGTCATCGTAGGCGTCAAGATAAGCATCGACCGCATC
>CADCPJ010000174.1 GCA_902803245.1 uncultured Lachnospiraceae bacterium
ATCCGGTCCGCATTCTCAAGCTTTTCCTTAAAGCCGGCCGCATTCAGTTCCTTGTTCTCATCGTAGAGAATCACGTCCGCGCCGACCTCCGAAAGAAGCCCGGCCGCTCCGATTCCGCTCTTTCCGGCTCCGTATACGAGAACCTTTTTTCCCTGAAAATCCATCTCTTTGTCCTCCGGTTTCAACTGTCAGCGAAATTGCCTGTTGGAATTAAGAAGCAATTCGTCTTTTCGTAATATTGCTATACTGGTTCCCCTTAGTAATTGCCGAAGGCAATTGCCATGTCCGCCGGCGCGCTTAAGAACTGCCGGCATGTCAGAAGCTCCCGCTTCAGGTTCAGATTGCGAGAAGGGCGACCATCGACGCAAGGATCGTGATCACCATAAACACCGCCACGATTCTCGTCTCCGACCAGCCGCATTTTTCAAAATGGTGATGGATCGGGGTCATCTTGAAAATGCGCTTTCCGTGAGTCGCCTTGAAATACGTCACCTGTATCATGACGGACAGGATCTCAGCCAGGTAGATGATGCCGAAGATCAGGATGAAGAGCGGCATCTGAAGCATATAGGCCATGCCGGCGACGAAGCCTCCGAGGGCCAGCGACCCGGTGTCGCCCATGAAAATCCTGGCCGGATAGGCATTGTACATGAGGAAGCCCATCAGCGCCCCTGCCACCGCGCTCGCGATGGGGGCGGTATCCGATCCGATCAGGGCGGAGGCAATCACGAAGAAGACTGCCACGACGATCGTGACGGAGGTTGACAGTCCGTCCAGGCCGTCCGTGAAATTGACCGCGTTCACCGTGCCGAGGACCGCGAAAAAGAGGAGCGGGTACGCGAGTATGCCGATATCCACGATCTTTCCACCGGTAAACGGGATGCGCAGGGCCAGGGACGTCCCGGTTCCGAGCACCATATAGAGGCAGAACACAAGGGTCACAGCGCACTCAAGGAGGAGTTTTTGCCACGCGATCAGCCCGTCCGAGTTGTGCTTCACCACCTTGAGGTAGTCGTCTATGAATCCGATCAGCCCGAACGCGAGCGTCAGAAAGAGCACGGGACCTATGTGGCGAAAGGCCGGGATGTATATGACGGCCGCCACGGTCACCGCGATCAGGATGGCTGCCCCGCCCATCGTGGGAGTTCCGGCCTTTTTGAGGTGCGACTCCATCCCATACGTCCTCTCCGTCTGGCTCATCTTGAGATTTCTCAGCACGGGGATCAGGATCGGCTCAACCACCGCACAGATCGCAAATGCAATCAGCGCGGGAATAATCATATAGCTCTCAAGCATGGAAATATCCTCCTCATACAGTCATCTTTGCAGCTGCCTGGCGCCTCCGGCACTCGGGGTGCTGAACAGTTACCGGTTTTTAAGTAAGACCGGCCTCTTCGTTGGTATAGCCGTCCGTCTCGAGAGTGTTTCCGCCCGCCGTCTCGGACTCGTCCTCCACGCCCTGGACCTCAGGGACGTTGGTGTCCGCCACGGTGTCCGCGTTCGCCGGCCCGAGGTTCACCGTCGGGGCTTCGTTCCCGGCGGATGTGCCGTCCTCCCGGGGTCCCCGGTAGGTCTCGCCCGCGCGGATCTTATACTCGGGATCAATGACATTGTCATTTTCATCGACATAGTCGAGATCGTCGTTGATCAGATACCCTTCCGCGTCGATGAAGTGTCCGTCCTCATTGAGGAGGTTGCCGTCGTCGTCGATGGAGGCGATGTAGTTCTTTTCCCCGTCCTCTTCGCGCCCGGCCGCCTCGGCGGAAGCAAGGAGGGCCTCGTAGGCCTCCTCGTCCACTTCCATGGCGCTCGTTATGACCTTCTCCCCCGTCGGGTTGTCGTAGTCCATCTTCAGGTATTTATTGGCCGGGTCGGAGGGCTCGTCGGGATAAATGCCGAGATAAGGCAGAATCTGTCTCAGAATGTCCCTCGCGATCCACTGCGGATAGCGGTTGTCCGCCTGGTCGTAGACGTTCGGCTCGTCCACCACGCAGTAGATCACCACCTGGGGATCATCGCAAGGAACGAAGCCGATCCAGGAGACGAGATACTTCCCGTTTCCTCTCGGGATCTTCTGGGCCGTCCCGGTCTTGCCTCCCATGGAATAGCCGTCCACTTTGGCATACTTGCTCGTCCCGTCGTCCACGCTCGCCTTCATATAGCCGCGGAGCGCATCCGACACGTCCGCGGAGAGGGTCTCCTTCATGAGGATGTTGTCATAGGATCTCTTGACGACTCCGCTCTTGTCCTGCACGCAGCTCACGATGTGGGGACGGTAATAGTACCCGCCGTTTATGACGGCGCTGACCGCCGCTATTTCCTGTACCATCGTGCACGTGAAGCCCTGGCCGAAGGTCGCCGTCGCGAGGTCGACGGATCCCATGGTGTCCGCGGTGGATATGATGCCCGAGGACTCGCCGGACAGATCGATGCCGGTGCGGCTCCCGAAGCCGAACATTCTCTGATACTTGCTGAACTCATCCACTCCGAGCTTCATGCCGATCTGCATGAGCCCGTCATTGCAGGAATTCTTCACCACATCCGTGAGGGTCTCCTGCCCGTGTCCTTCGAGTTTGGAGCACTTGATGCGGATGCCCGCCACGATCTCGTAGCCGTCGCAGACAAATGTCTCATTTCCGGAGAGCGCCCCGCTCTCGAGCGCGCCGGACACCGTCACGGGCTTGAAGACGGAGCCGGGCTCATAGGCATCGGAGACGCAGTAGTTCCGCCATATCTCGGTCAGGTACCCGGCCTTCTGATTCGCGGACATCGCGTCGATCTGCTCCTTAGAGTAATACCCGGTCAGGTCCCTCGGGTGATTCGGGTCGTACTGCTCGGAATTGGCCATGGCGAGAACCTGCCCGTTCTTGGGATTCATCACCACGACTCCGATGTGCTTCGCCGCGGAGGTCTGGCTGTAGGGACCGTTCTGGTAGATCGACTCGAAGCCCGCGATCACGTTCTCCGTGACCTGCTGGATGTTGGTGTCGATCGTACTCTTTATCGTGTCCCCGTCCACGGGCTCCACGATCGTCTGCTCGATCTGCGAGTCCGACCCCCAGTAGCCGTATTTTCTGCCGTCGACTCCGCAGAGCGTGTTGTTGTAGTACCCTTCGAGTCCCCAGTCCGCCTTGTCGCCGTCGTAGACGAACCCGAGGACGTCGCCGGCGAGGGCTCCCATGGGGTAGACCCGCACATAGACTTCTTCGAACCAGATGCCGCGGGCATTTGCGCGCTTTTTTCTCTCCTCTTCCGCAAGAGACTTGTCCGACGAGCCGGCCTTGTACTTGTCGTAGGCCTGCTTCTCCTCCACCGTGATTGCCTCGGAGATCACCTGGTACTGGGAGTTCTTCGTCTTCTCATCGGAAAGGAGGTGGCGGATCGTCAGTTCGTCCGCATTAAAGAGCGTCACAAGGGCCGTGACCGTCGGCTCGACATAGTTCTCGCTCGCGTTCGCCACGCTGCAGTCCAGGATCACATTGTATCTCTTCTCCGAAGTCGCGAGAACCGCCCCGTTCCTGTCCAGGATGTCCCCGCGCTTATAAGCCAGCGACGTGGATGAGTAGTGGGACTGCGAGTTCGCGAGGACAAGCCTCCGGTACTTCGCCCCGCTTGAGGCGTTGATGTAGGTCATGCGCACAAGCAGACAAATTAAAGCCAGCACAACTCCCACAAAGAGTCCTGCCAGCTTCCTTCGCATCGATGAATTCAGTTTTCTGTAATTCGGTCCGTTTGCACCCGTCTGATCGGGTTTTCCAACATTCAAAACAGCCTCATAAGCAAAAAAACGTGCTTCTTTTACTCGGAGGGAACCTCCGTGTATTGTCTGATATAGCTGGAGTCGTCCGTATTATACCACACAATCTGTTCTTCTGTCGCGTATTTCATCCCCAATTTGTTAATAGCGACATCTTTTATATGATTCCAGTCCAGCGTGTTGTTCACATTTTCAAGCAGCGCATCGTTCTCAGAGCGCAAGGATATAAGCTCCGATTCCAGTTTTTCGTTGACCGAAATCTGCGCGGTGATCGTTGACTTGAGCTGCAGATAGTGCACACACATAAAGACCGTAGCTACCGATATGACGGCAAGAAAGACTACATAAGCGAAATTGACCGTCAGCGCCTTCTCGCGGTTCTTCGCCACGCTGTCGCTCATCGCGGACGTGCGGCTCCCCTTGATGCGGTACGCTCCTGCGTCTCTCCCCAGTGACGCAGCGCGCTCAGGCGCATAGGCCTCGGTTCCGTTCACCCGGTACTGCATGTTCTCCGATCTTTGATTTACCCTTCTCGCAGTACCCGTTGACGCCATTTAGCCGCTTACCTTTCGCTCGAATACCCGCAGCTTCGCGCTTTGGGAGCGCGGGTTCATGGTCTGCTCCGCTTCGGAAGGCAGGACCGGCTTTCTTGTCACAGCAAAGCCTTTTGATTTTTTTCCGCACACGCAGACCGGAAAGTCCGGCGGGCAGGTGCACGGATTCTCATTTCTCTTAAATGCCGCCTTCACGATCCGGTCCTCAAGAGAATGAAAAGTAATCACCGACAGGCGGCCCCCGTCCCGAAGGAGGTCTATCATCCCGTCGATCGAGTCCGTAAGGGCCGTCAGTTCGCCGTTCAGCTCGATCCTTATGGCCTGGAAGGTCCTCTTTGCGGGATGTCCGCCGGTTTTTTGCAGCCGCATCGGGATCGACGCCCGGATGATCTCGACTAACTCCCCAGTCGTCTCAATCGGTTTCCGGGCACGTCTCTCAGCGATGTGCTTCGCGATGTTCCAAGCAAACCTCTCCTCGCCGTATTCCCTTAAGATACGGGCGAGTTCGCGCTCGCTCTCCCTGTTGATGAGATCAGCGGCGGTGCGCACTTCTCTTTGGTCCATCCTCATGTCGAGAGGCGCATCCTGCATATAGGAAAAACCCCTCTCAGCCGTGTCCAGCTGATAGGAGGACACCCCCAGATCGAGCAGAATGCCGTCCACGCGGGCTATGCCGAGCTCCTTTAAGATCTCCGGCATTTCGGAGTAGTTTCCCCTCCTTATGACGACCCGGTCGCGATAAGCATAGAGCCGCTCTGCAGCGGCGCGGATGGCCGCCTCGTCCCGGTCAATTCCCACAAGGGTTCCGCCTTCATCAAGCAGTTTTGCGATCTCCAGGGAGTGTCCTCCGCCGCCGAGCGTACCATCCACATAGATGCCTCCCGGCTTTACCTTCAGGCTTTCAATTGTCTCATTCAAGAGCACGGATGTATGCGAAAATGCCATGTCTGCTCCCCTTAAACACCGCTCTTTGCACCGGCCCATTTTCATGAGGCCGATGAGACAGCGCGCCGTCCGAAAGGGCCCCTTATTTCCCTTTTGCGGCGCCGCCTGCCGATCAGAAGAGCTGCTTCAGACTCTCCAGCTCATTTCGCATCTCATCTGCGTCCATGAGTTTCTCTTCCACCTGATCCCAGAC
>CADCPJ010000175.1 GCA_902803245.1 uncultured Lachnospiraceae bacterium
AAGATATCAACGACGATTTTGCGGAAAACTACATCATGCCCTGCGTAAAGGCCGGAGCCGTCTATGAAAACAAGTACCTGCTCGGCACATCCATGGCCCGCCCCGCCATCGCGAAGAAGCTGGTCGAGATCGCGCGCAAGGAGGGCGCAAGCGCCATCTGCCACGGCGCCACCGGCAAGGGAAATGACCCGATCCGCTTCGCGCTCGGGATCAAGGCCCTCGCCCCGAACCTGAAGATCATTGCCCCCTGGCGCATAACCGACGTCTGGAAGTTCAACTCCCGCGAGGATGAGATCGCCTACTGCAAGGAGAAGGGCATCAACCTCCCCTTCGATTACTCCGAGAGCTACAGCCGCGACCGCAACCTCTGGCACATCAGCCACGAAGGCCTCGAGCTGGAGGACCCCGCCTCGGCTCCGAACTACGACCACATGCTGGTCCTTGGCGTCACGCCGGAGAAGGCTCCCGACAAGGCCACGGAAGTCACCATGACCTTTGAGAAGGGCGTTCCGACTTCGATCAACGGGAAGAAGATGAAGGTCGCCGACATCATCCGCGAGCTCAATAAACTGGGCGGCGAGAACGGCATCGGCATCGTGGACATCGTCGAGAACCGCGTCGTCGGCATGAAGAGCCGCGGCGTGTACGAGACCCCAGGCGGAACGATCCTCATGGAGGCCCACGCACAGCTCGAGGAGCTGGTACTCGACCGCGCGACGCTTGAGGAGAAGAAGATCATGGGCGAGAAGCTCGCTCAGGTCGTCTACGAGGGCAAGTGGTTCACTCCGCTTTGCGATGCGATCAAGGCCTTCGTGGATGTCACGCAGGAATACGTCACCGGCGAAGTGAAGTTCCGCCTCTACAAGGGCAACATCATCAAGGCCGGAACGACTTCTCCCTACAGCCTCTACAACGAGTCCCTCGCCTCCTTCACCACGGGCGACCTGTACGACCACCACGACGCGAGCGGGTTCATCACCCTCTTCGGGCTGCCGCTCAAGGTCCGCGCCATGAAAATGGCGGAAGCAGGAATTCAGAATCCCTATGAGGGGTGAGATCCGTTTTTAGCAGAAGCAGTTCAAAAGGAGATGCCGGCGGGCATCTCCTTTTTGTATGCGGCATTTTGGACTCTCCCCATTGTCGCGCTTTATCCATTCTGCGGCCGAAAATGCTGTCAAGAGGAAAATAGAAAAAAAAGGTGACAATGGGGACTGTCCCCAATGTCACCTTTTTTTCAGCGTGTGGACAAAAATTCGTACTCGCGTATGCCCGCCTCGTCGGAGGGATACTTGCCGAGGTAGGCGGCGGCGCGCTGTTTGGCGGCGACCCACTCGCCGAGCTGCTCGTAGAGGACGATCTCGTTGAAGAGAAGTCCCTGTTCGGCGGACGCATCCCCTGCGGCGAGCCCCGCCTGGACGTTCTTCAGCGCGTCCTCATATTTCTGCTCGGCGATGTCGCAGAGCGCAAGGCCGTTGAACGCCCCGGCCGCAGTGGCCAGATTGTCCGTGCAGCTGCGGTAGAGGGCCCTGGCGTCAGCCACGTCGCCCGACGCCAGATAGACCTGCCCTAAGAGGAACACCGCCCTCCCGTCGTCGGGGTTGTTCCTCGTCGCCTTGATCAGCATCTCACGGGCGTCGCTGTAATTCTGCAGGTAGTAGTTGACCAGGCCCTGCTCGTAGTAGTCCTCGGAGCTCTTGTTCGCTTCCGTGAGGGCCAGCTCGAGATAGGCCGCACCGTCGCCGCTCCGGTCCATGTCTTCGTAGACCTCGTAGATGTTGATGAAGAGATCGTATCCCGGCCCCAGCGACACCGCCTGGTCAAAGTCGGCGCGCGCCTCTTTGCTGTTCCCGAGGCGGAGGTTCAGCTTGCCCCGAAGAAACAGCGTCTCCGGGTCGGGCGACTTCAGTATGAGCTCATTTAAGATCTCCATCGCCTTGTCCGTCCTGCCCTGCCTCTCGCGGCAGTTGGCCAGGTAGAGGCTCGTGTCCCTCTGAAATGCCTCCCCCTGGTTCTCCACATTCAGCAGGCTCTTCTCGAGGGAAATGCAGGCATCGGCGTAGTCGGCCATGCTCATCTCGGCGAGTCCCTTCCCGCGGTAGGCCTCGGGGAGGTAATATCCGCTCTCGATCGCCTCGCCAAACTGCGATACCGCCTCCTCGAACTCCCCGCGCTCCAGCGCTTCCGAGCCCCGCGTATATGCAGTTTTCGCATCGATCTGGGCGCAGCCCGAAAGGGAGAGTGCAAGGAGCGTCGCGGCTGCGGCCAGGGCATATTTACCCTTCAACTGCAAGTCCCTCTTCCCTGATCACCGCAATCACCTCATCGACGTACTTCTCGCAGATCTCATTGGTCTTCGCCTCGACCATCACGCGGATCTTTGGCTCCGTGCCGCTCGGGCGGAGAAGAATCCTTCCGTCATTTCCCAGAGCATCGCCCACTCTCTTAGCGGCGGCCTGGAGCTTCGGGTTCTTCGCCACTTCTTCCTTGTCGCGGACGCGGACATTTTTCAGTATCTGCGGGTACATCTTCATCTCGCCTGCGAGAGCTGAGAGGGGCAGCTTCTTCTCGATCATCGTCTGCATGACCATGAGGGATGTGAGGATACCGTCTCCCGTCGTCGCGTATTTGCTGAATATGATGTGGCCCGACTGCTCGCCTCCGATGGCGTAGCCGTTCTCCATCATGTTCTCGGCCACGTATTTGTCGCCGACCGCGGTCTGCTGGTACTTCATGCCGTTTGCCTCGAGGGCCTTGTAGAGGCCCAGGTTGGACATCACCGTGGTCACCACCATGTCGTCGTCGAGCTGGCCCGTCTCCTTCATGTATTTTCCGCACAGGAACATGATGTGGTCGCCGTTCACGACCTTGCCGTTCTCGTCCACGGCGAGGCAGCGGTCCGCGTCGCCGTCATAGGCGAAGCCGACGTCGAGGGAGTTGTCCTGCACAAAATTCTGCAGCGCCTCGATGTGCGTGGAGCCGCAGCCGCGGTTGATGTTGGTGCCGTCCGGAGTGTTGTTGAGCACAAATGTCTTTGCGCCGAGAGCTTCGAACACGCTCTTCGCAATCGCCGAGGAGCTGCCGTTGGCGCAGTCGAGGCCGACCCTCTTTCCCTTGAAGCTCCTCGTCGGGATTGTCATCAGATAGCCGATGTAGCGGTTCCTGCCGGCGGAAAAGTCGATGGAGCTTCCGATCTTCTCGCGGAGCGCGTAGGGGATCTCCGGGATCTCGCCGTCGATATAGGCCTCGATCCTCTCTTCGATCTCCGGCTCGATCTTCTGGCCGTTCGCGCGCATGATCTTGATCCCGTTGTCATAGAACGGGTTGTGGCGCGCGGAGATCATGATGCCGCAGTCGAAATCGTTCGTGCGGACCGCATGGGAGACGGAGGGGGTCGTAGTCACATGGAGCAGATAGACATCGGCTCCGGATGAAGTAAGTCCCGCGCAGAGCGCGTCCTCGAGCATGTAGCTGCTGCGGCGCGTGTCCTTGCCGATGGCCACGGAAGCTCTCCCGTCGTCGTGTTTGGTGCCGTAGTACCAGCCGAGATAGCGTCCGACCTTGAAGGCCTTCTCCGCGGTGAGCACGGTGTTTGCCTCGCCTCTGAAGCCGTCTGTGCCAAAATATTTGCCCATGGTCTTTCCTCCTTTATGAAAATGAAACACGAAAATCCTGCCGGTGCCTCCCTGTCTTCAGGCACCCATTAGGGGAACAGCGGGGAACGGTAAACGCCCGCGTCCCGAAGAGACAGGAACTTCTCCCGGACCAGGTCCCTGTCCTCTTTGTATGTCACTCCGAACCAGCTGTCGTCGGTCTTTAAGACATCGACTTCCGCCCTTCCGCTCTTTAAGAGCATGTCGATGATCTCCGGAAGAAGATACTCCTTCTTAAGCGGGTCGCCTTCTTCCCCCTCAAGAAATTTCCGGAACCCGCTCTCAAGGAGAGAGACAAATGACGGGTAGAGCCCCCACATGTTCATGGAGACGAGGCTCTTCTCGTCGACGGGCTTTGCTCCCTCATCTGTGAGGACGGCTGCTCCCCCTTCGGTCTTCACGATATTCCTGGTCTCGTCGATTCCGATCAGTTTTCCGTCTTCCGAAAGAGACGCGATTCCCCTCGTCACGCCGCCGTGATCCGACAGCGTATTTCCGAGCATGAAGCCGGCCATGAAGATCTTCTGGACCGCCTCCGCTCCCCTGTCCTCATGGGCTGTGAGGGCGTCGTGAATGAGCATAAGGCCGTGCTTTCCGTAGTAATCGTCCGCGTTGATCACGCAGAAGGGCTCGCTGATCACGTCCTTCGCCGCAAGGACTGCCTGACCGGTGCCCCAGGGCTTCGTCCTGCCCTCCGGAAGTTCAAAGCCTTCCGGAAGTGCCGTAAGCTCCTGATAGGCGTAGGCAACTTCCACTTCCCTCGAGATCCTGTCCCCGATCATTTTCCGGAAGTCCTTGTCCAGATCGCGGCGTATGATAAAGACCACCTTGTTGAAGCCGGCCCGAAGCGCGTCGTAGATGGAATAATCCATCATGATCTCCCCGCCCGGTCCCAGGGGATCCATCTGCTTGATTCCTCCGCCGTAGCGGCTCCCGATTCCCGCCGCCATCACAACAAGTGCTGTTTTTTTCATCATTTTCCCTCATGATTCATGAATGTGTTTTCTTATGCGTCCGTCCCTTATGCGCCCTCGGAGAGCTTCTTTGCCCGCTCCTCCGCGGTCAGCGCATCGATAATCTCGTCGAGGTCTCCGTCTAAAATGCTGTCCAGACGGTGGCTCGTCAGGTGAATGCGGTGGTCGGTCACTCTTGTCTGCGGAAAATTGTAAGTCCGGATCTTCTCCGAGCGGTCCCCGGTTCCCACCTGGCTTCTTCTTAAGTCTGCCCTCTCCTCGTGGAGTTCCCTCTGCTTCAGGTCATAGAGCCTCGCCCTTAAAACCTTGAGGGCTTTCGCTTTATTCTTGATCTGCGATTTTTCGTCCTGGCAGGAGATCACGATTCCCGTCGGGATGTGCGTGAGCCGCACCGCGGAATCCGTCGTGTTGACGCACTGTCCCCCGTTTCCGGATGCGCGGAAGACGTCGAACTTGCAGTCCTTCATGTCGATTTCCACGTCCACCTCCTCGGCCTCCGGCATGATGGCGACAGTGGCCGTGGAGGTGTGAATCCTCCCGCCGCTCTCCGTCGTCGGTATGCGCTGCACGCGGTGTGTTCCGCTCTCGAATTTGAGCCTCGAATAGGCGCCGCGGCCCTCGATCTGGAAGGTGCACTCCTTGAATCCCCCGATCCCGCTTTCGCTGAGCGAGATCATGCCGCACTTCCAGCCCATCCGGTCGGCGTACCGCGTGTACATCCTGTAGAGGTCCGCGGCAAAGAGCCCGGCCTCGTCGCCTCCGGCTCCCGCCCGGATCTCGACGATCACGCTCCGGTCGTCGTTCGGATCCTTCGGAAGCATGAGAATCTTCAGTTCTCCGAGAATCTCCTCTTTTTTCTCCCGCGAGAGATCAATCTCCTCGCGAAGAAGGGCTTTCATCTCCTCGTCCGACTCCGTAAGGAGCAGCTCCCGGCTCTCCTCCTCCGCCTTCGCAGCCAGAAGATAGGCGTCAAACGCGCCGGCAATCGGCTGCAGCTCCGCCTGCTCCTTCATAAGGACGGTGACGCGGGATGCGTCAGACTGTACCTCCGGAGAAGCGAGCTCAGCGAGAATCTCCTCCTGCCTGTGGCGTATCGCCTGCAATTTATCCAACATGTCCGTATTCTCCAAGTACCGCTCTCCTTAATCCGGCCAGATCGGTCTTCACTTCGATGTCCGAAAAGCCCGCCTCCTCCATCATCGCCCGGACCTCCTCCGACTGGGTGCAGCCGATCTCGAGGGCCAGGCATCCGCCGCCGCGCAGGTGTGCCCCGGCTTCCGACACGATTCTTCTATAGAAGCTCAGGCCGTCCGCACCTCCGTCCAGCGAAAGATAAGGCTCGTGGTCCTTTACCTCCTCATCCAGCCCCTCAATGTCACAGGTGCGGATGTAAGGAGGATTTGCGGTGATGAGGTCGTATGTGCCATGGATCTCGCAAAAGAGATCGCTCTTTATAAATGACGCCTTCTTTGCGGAGAGCCTCTTTGCATTTAACATGGAGATCCGGAGCGCTCCGTCCGAAATGTCGCTCCCCACGCCTTCCGTGCCCTCCGGGCCCTCGAGGAGGAGCGTGATGAGGATGCAGCCGCTGCCCGTGCAAAGGTCCAGTATGCGGAGCGTCCGCTCTCCTGCCCTCTCTTTCGCTTTTTGCAGCTTCAAGAGGGCGGCTTCCACCAGGGTCTCCGTGTCGAAGCGGGGGATCAGCACGTCCTCATTCACATGGAACTCCCTCCCGTAAAACGGAGCGAGCCCCGTGATCTGCTGGAGGGGAATTCTCGCGGCGCGGCGGCCGGTCATCTCCATGAACGTCTCGCGGCATTTTTCGGGGACTTCTTCGCTGAGCTTCCCCGCGTAGTCCGAAAGAGTGTCCCCGGAGGCTCTTAAGTAGAGCTCCCGCGCGTCATACTCCGGGTCCGGCACTCCCGCTCTCTTCAGTTTTTCCGCCGATTCGGCTATCAGGTCGCGGAGAATCATTTTCCCTGCCACGCTCTCCAGTCAAACACCTTCTCGATGGCGGCTATGGCAACCTCGCACTCCTTCTCATCGGGCTCCCTCGTGACGAGCTTTTGCAGCGCGAGGCCGGGTTTTACCAGCTGGTCGATGATGCCGCCCTCGTGGCAGCCCGCATAGCGGAGAAGCTCAAAGGAGACGCCCGCGATGACCGGTATGAGGATGAGCCTCCAAAGAAGCCTCCACAGTCCCGACTGGATCCCGAAAAGACCCAGGATTAAAAATGCTATGATCGAAATGCTGATGACGATCAGCAGAAAGCTCGTGCCGCACCTCCTGTGCTGCCTGGAGCTCTTCATCACGTTTTCCACCGTGAGGTCGAGGTCGTGCTCGATGCAGTTGATGCACTTGTGCTCGGCCCCGTGGTAGGCGAAGACTCTCTGGATGTCCTTCATTCTGGAAATGATGAGCATGTAGCCAAGGAAAATGGCCAGGCGCAGGATCGCCTCCAGGAAGTTGACGAGCACGTCGGGGGCACCGGCGCGCCTTAAAGCTCCTGCCAGGAAAAACGGCAGCAGCATGAAGAGGGCGATCGAGAAGCACACGGAGAAGATGACCGTGCCGGTCATGAGCCATTTCCACTGCTTCTCTTCTTTCGCCTTCTCCTCCTCGGTCTTTACGATGACCTTCCCGTTCTCATCCGTCTCCTCCTCGTCGACGGCCTGGTCGGCTGCCCACATGAGGGAGGAAACGCCCACCACGAGGGAGTCGATGAAGGATACGACGCCTCTTATAATCGGGATCTTCCAGACTTTCTTTCCGGGGATCACGCTCTTATAAGGTTTCTCAACGATAGCGATCTCCTCGTCTGACTTGCGAACGGCGATGGAGTACTTGTCGCCGTTTCGCATCATAATTCCTTCGATAACGGCCTGTCCGCCGATTCCGGAATTCTTCTGCATAATCTGTATAACCTTTCTGGTAACTGTTGGGCACCCCCGGCATCCGGGAGGTTCTTAGCAGGCGCGCCCTCATTTCTCCCTTTGCAAGGAGGGGGCACCTCTTGCGAATATCAAGAAAGGGACGAGCAACGCCCGTCCCTTAAATACGTTAAATGAAGAGCTTGCGCTGCAAGCGGATCGGCCGGAAAAGTGAACCGCACAAGCACCGGCCCTGGGCCCCTGCCGGAAAACCCGGAAGAGGAAACGCCCATGAAGCATCAGTCTTTGGCTGCTGCCTTGACTCCATACTTCTTATTGAATGCCTCGATACGTCCGCGAGCCTGTGCAGCCTTCTGCTGGCCCGTGTAGAACGGATGGCACTTGGAGCAGATTTCAACGTGGATGTCCTTCTTCGTGGAGCCTACGGTAAATGTATTGCCGCAGTTGCATGTCACTGTTGCCTGCTGGTAATTCGGATGGATACCCTCTCTCATTGTTTCTCACCTCTTATCTCATGATCTATCATTGCTTTGAAAACGAAATGTTTTCAATATTTGCCCGGAAACAGCAATTGGTATTCTAGCACACCGCCATCGCATTTGCAATAGGCATCTCACACGTTTCACATGCCCCTTCCCATGCCGTTTCGTCGTCAGGTTTTACAAACGGGAGCAAAAGAAAAGCCGCGCTCACCCCTGCCACTTCTGCAGGATGACGTTCACCACCTGCTCATTTGTCGGGTAGTAGGCAAATGCATTGAGGATCTGCTCCACGGCTTCTTCCGCCTTGACCCCGTTCATCCTGCGGTGCATGATATCGAGGGCCTTTTTCTCCTTCGGCGTAAGAAGGAGATCGTCCCGCCGCGTCCCGGACTTCACGATGTCGATCGCGGGGAAGATCCTTCTCTCCTGCAATTTCCGGTCGAGGATGAGCTCCATGTTGCCTGTGCCCTTGAATTCCTCGTAGACCACATCGTCCATCTTGCTGCCCGTGTCCACGAGGGCCGTGGCCAGGATCGTGAGGCTCCCGCCCTCCCTCATATTTCTCGCAGCTCCGAAGAACCGCTTCGGCATATAGAGCGCCGTGGGGTCAAGTCCGCCGGACAGGGTTCTTCCGCTCTGTGGGACGAGAATGTTGTAAGCGCGTGTCAGCCTCGTGATGGAGTCGAGCAGGATGATCACGTCCTCGTGGTGCTCCACCAGTCTCTTCGCCCTCTCGATGACCATCTCGGAGACGCGCCTGTGGTGCTCGGGGAGCTCGTCGAAGGTGGAATAGATGATCTCCACGTTCTTCCCGTGCACGGATTCCTTCATATCCGTCACTTCCTCGGGTCGCTCGTCGATGAGGAGGATGATCAGATTCGCATCGGGGTTGCCGAGGAGAATGGACTTCGCCACGTCCTTTAAGAGAGTCGTCTTTCCCGCTTTCGGCGGGGAGACGATCATGCCTCTCTGCCCCTTGCCGATGGGGCTTATCAGATCCACGATGCGGGTCGCCCTCGATCCGTCCGGGCGCTCGAGCCGGATGCGCTCATCCGGGAAGACCGGGGTCATGTTTTCGAAGACGGAGCGCCTCCTGGCCTCATCCGCCGGCCGGTCGTTGACCTTCGACACATAGAGGAGGGCGCCGTACTTCTCTCCCTGGGCCCTGTCCCTGCGGTTTCCGGTGATCATGTCCCC
>CADCPJ010000176.1 GCA_902803245.1 uncultured Lachnospiraceae bacterium
GGAGGCATTGTAGACGACGAAATCGGGCTCGAAGTTCTCCAGCTCCTCAGCGGTGGGCTGGATGAACATGTTCTTGACGAAATGAGCCTGCCATGCCACTTCCACGATGAAGCGGATGGCCATGCGGGTATCCGCGTTGGCGCCGCAGAAAGCGTCGACGACGAAGAGCCTCTTTCCGGAGAGCTGACGGATCGCCATCTCTTTGACCTTCGCCCAGACTTCCTCGCTCATCGGATGGTTGTCGTTCTTATATTCGTCGGTTGTCCACCAGACAGTATCTTTGGAGTTCTTGTCCATGACGATGTACTTGTCTTTGGGGGAGCGGCCGGTGTAGATGCCGGTCATGACGTTCACGGCACCGAGCTCTGTGAGAGTGCCCTTGTCAAAGCCCTCGAGATCCGGCTTCAGTTCTTCTTCATATAAGAAGTCGAAGGAAGGATTGTATACGATCTCCTTTGCACCTGTGATGCCGTACTTACTAAGATTGAGTTCTGCCATATGCATCGTACCTCTTTCTATATAAAATGATAATTGGTGTTGCTATTATCTTTTTTATCACAGAATGCGAAAAAAAGAAACCACAAACTGGAAGGGAAGGGGGCGATTTTCGTATATTTTTTCCGGACCCGGGTACTTGCAATCCTGAAAAGGGTGTCGTATAATAAATTTTACAAAAATGTGACAACTATTTCAGATTTGTAAATTTCACAATAAGTTTTCCCGTTGCATGTTCGTGCAATGACGCAGCGGTCTTGTGGAGAGCATATGAATAAAAAGGTTGAAACGAAAAGAAAAAATATCGTGAGTTCTGTGCTGGCGGTGCTTGTCTTTGGCTGCCTGCTTCTTTTTGGGTCAGTAAGCGCAAGTGCTGCATCCAAGGTCACTGTATATAATAAGGTGGACTACGCGAGGGTGTATGACTTCGACTACTATACGGCGCATTACAGCTATGTCAAAGAGCACTACGGCAATGATCCGGCAGGCGCCCTGCGCTACTTCGTAAAGAAGGGCATGAAGAACCGCCACAGGGCGAGCGAGAGCTTCGATGTCAATTCCTATATCAATGCCAACAAGTCTTTGAGACGTCTCTACAAGAACAATTACAAGAAATATTATCTTCATTATATTAAGAAGGGATATAAGAAAGCGGCCTACAGGAACAGGGCAACCGGCTATACGACGATGAAGAATTACGTCACGAAGTATGCCGGAGTGGATTACTCGAGAGTTTACGACTTTAACTACTATGTGGCCCACAACGCGGATGTCAAAAAGAAAGTCGGCGTCGACGACGTGGCGGCTCTGGAGGATTTCGCGGAGCGCGGCATGGAACTCGGTCTCCAGGCCAATGCTTCGTTCAATGTAAAGACCTATATGGAGGCGAACCCCTCCCTGAAGAGCCAGTTCGGTTCCTCGTACGTGAGGTACTACGAGTACTACGCAACAACGGGACAGGGCTCCCTCACAGTGACAGAGGATTTGATCGTTCCGATTGAGGAGACCGAACCTACGAAGACGACACCCGCCACATCCCAGAAGCTTCCGTATACTTCGAGAAAATACGCGAACCAGACCATCAACGGTCAGAAGACGCTGAAGTCTTATCTCCAGAATGCGCTCGTTCCCTGCGGAAGAACCCTGTATATCTGGGGCGGCGGCTGGGATGACAGCGACGCGAGCATTATCGGCTATCAGGCGAAGTGGGAGAACTTCTTCAACAGCCACGCCAGCGCCGGCTACGACTACACCAATTACCGCTACTCCTATGGAAACGGGCTTGACTGCTCGGGATTTGCGGCCTGGACGGCATACAACACGTTCTATACGAAGAGCGGCGGAGCATGGCTCGTCTACCAGTCGACGACGGTTGCTTCCACCTATAAGGCCAAGGGCTGGGCGACACTGGCCAAGAACGGCTCTGACCAGAACTTCAAGCCCGGCGACGTCGTCAGTATGGACGGCCACGTGTGGATCTCCCTCGGAGAGTGCTCCGACGGCAGCGTCCTTCTCATCCACAGCTCACCGAAGGGAGTGCAGATCAGCGGCACAGCCGGCAGGGCTGCGACTCTCGCGGCATATTACATGAAGAAGTACTTCCCGGAATGGCCCTATGCCGCCAGAACCGTCAGCTCCAGCTATCTCAATTATGTCGGCAAGGCTACATGGAGACTTTCGGGGACAGGCCACATCATGTCTGACCCGGACGGCATCCAGAAGATGAGCGCGGAGAACGTCATGAAGGCGATCCTCGGTTCATGATTCTTATCTGCTGATGCCCTCATGGCCGGAATCCGGAGGGATGAACTTGGGATAAGGGACTTCACGGCATTTCAATTATGAGGTATATTTATAGGAAACGGATTGAGCGATCCGTTTCCTATTCTTTATTGTGGAGGGTGCGGCGCCGGGAGATCCCGGCGGATCAAACGGCACAGCGGATATAGGGAAAACGAAGTGTTCTGCCTGATTCACACCGAAGGTGTCCCTTGCGGAGACAATTTCGGTGACGGTGTTAACGACGATTACCACTATAACGACGATTACCACAATAACCACGATAGTGCGGAGGTAAGCAATTGATGAACAGATTCAGGGTGCTGGCCGCTGCTGCAGCGATCATCACTGTCTTAAGCGGCTGCGGTTCTGATAAGAGTTCGACCAGGTGCGGTCTCATCACCGGGTCGGCCGGGACATCCGGCAGCCCCGAAATCTCAGAACTCTATAACGGCATAGAGGCCTATGCGGCGGAGACTTCGGCTGAGGCGAAAGTCTACACGGCTTCCGAGGACTCGGAGGCGGGACTTAAGGCTCAGTTTGATGCAGCGGCCGAAGACAAGGCGGCCTATGTGGTCTGCAGCGGGTCTGCCATGGAGCAGGCTGTTTTCGAAGCACAGAATGCCCACCATAACCAGAACTTCCTCTTCTTCGACGGGAGACCCCGGAAGGCAGCGGATCTGGAGGAAACGATCCGCAGCAACACGGAGTGCATCGAATTCAACAAGGGAGATATGGGGTTCCTGGCGGGCTATGCGGCCGTGGCGGACGGGTACAGGAATATCTTCTACCTCTCCGGCAAGCGGACCGAGGAGCGGGAGGCCTGCTGCGACCGCTTCCTTCAGGGAGCAGGCTACGCGATGAAGGAACAGGGACTTGCGGATGGCAGCGTCACTGTCTCGGTGGAATATGCGGGCTCGGACGCCCTGACTCCCCTGCGCATGACCGATTCCATGACACAGTACCAGGGCGGCGCGGAACTGATCGTGACGGACACCGTGAGCATCGTGACGGCGGCCATAGAAGCGGCCAAGCTCGCCGATAAGGGTGTGGCGACGATCGGATTTGACGCGGTCAGCCTCTCCTCAAATGTGATCTATTCCGCCGTGGGCGACCGGACGGACGTGGTGAACTACCTGCTCAAATCCTTTGCCGCAAGCGGCAGCAATTTCCAGGGCGGACAGGTTGTGACCTGCGGCGCAAAGGAGAGGGCCGTCCACCTCGTGGCGGACTACTCGCGCATGCATGGTTTTTCGCAGGCATCTGAGGAGACCATCCTCGGTTCCATGGCTGAAGGAGAGGCCGCAGCGGTGCTCGCAGGCACTGCCTCGGATGACGGCACAGCGGTGAGCCTCCCTGCCGTCACTGTGAGGGAGGTCATGCCGGTCACGCCGAATGCCGAATCCGGACTGGCTTCCGCAGCCTCCGGGAGTACCTCCTCGGATGAAACGGGGGAAGCTGGATCTGGCGATGATGCCGCAAATGGAGATGGGGCTGACGCGAGTGCGGAAACTGCCTCGCAAAGCGCCGGCAGCGGTGAGACCGACGGCGGAGACGGCGGCGAAGAGACAGGCGACAACGGCGGCGACGGCGGCGAAGAGACAGGCGACAACGGCGGCGACGGCGGCGAAGACACTGGCGAAGACGGCGGCAATGACGGCGGCGAAGACAATTACGATGACGGCGGAGAAGACACCGGCGAAGACAATTACGATGACGGCGGTGAAGATACCGGCGAAGACGAGTAAGGAGAGCCGCGCATCGGACAGCTGCTTTTGCGGGCTGCTTTCACGGGTGCTTAAACCACAGAAAAAAAGAGACACAGGGCGGCGGCCCGAGTGTCTCTTTTTAGATGGCGGAGCGCAATGGTTTGTCCATATGTCCCTGTGCCTGTCTTGCGCAGTTCCACGGTGCCTTGCGCTTTTTCCTGCTGTCTTGCGCAGTTCCACGCTGTCTTGCGCTGAAGCGCAGGGCCTGAAGCGAGGACTCTACTTCCGCTCCTCCTTGTGTTCCTTGAAGAAGCCGAGAACGGTCTCCATATAGACTTCGAGGACTTCCTTCGGCGAGCGGTAGATCTCGTGCTTCGCGCTGGGGAAGCGGACAATCCTGGCATCCGGCGCATTTGCGGCGAAGACCTCCTGCCCGGCGTTGTCGACGAGTGTGTCAATTCCCGCCTGGCAGATGAGAATCGGGAGATCGGCCAGTGCGGCATTTCTCAAAACCTGCTCTGTGGCGCCGATCGCCGCGCGCACCCACCCGAAGGTCGCTCCGCAGGTGCGGTAAGCCTTGTGGGCGACCTGCTGGCCGAGCGTGTAGAGATACCTCGCCTCGGACGTGGCACAGGTCCCCGGAAAATCCGGCTTCGGGCTGAACGGAACAGCTCCGGGAGCAGGCCTTTTCTCCCGGTTCACGATGCGGGAGAAGGTTGCCATGGCATTCACCGCGGGGTCGGGGAGGGAGCCGAAATCGATCTTCAGCATAGGGGAGGTGAGGACGGCCGCCCTGAACGCATCGGGATATCTCTCGAGGAAGAGCCCGCTGATGCAGCCGCCCATGGAGTGCCCGTACAGGAAGAGGGGGAGATCCGGGGCGTACTTCCGGACGATGCGCTCGATGAAATACTTAAGATCGAGGACATACTCTTCAAAGGAGTCGACGTAGACGAGATCCGGATTGTCTGTCTTCCGGCCGGATCTCCCGTGGCCGCGCTGGTCCATCATGAAGACGGAATAGCCCTCCTCGTAGAAGTAATAGAGAATCTCGGAGAATTTCTCTGTGTATTCCGTGAACCCGTGTACAAGCACGATGGCGTGGGCAGCTTCCGGGTTCAGGGCGTAGTAGCCCTGGATCTTCGTTCCGTCATAGCTTGCGTAGCGGGGCTTTCTGATGTGCTCCTTCCACCACGCTCCGACCTCGCTGTCCATCCGCTCTTTGTAATTCTCATCCGCAAATACTTCGAATTTCATATGAGCCCTCCTTGGAAAAGGTGACAATGGGGACTGTCCCCGATGTCATCTCTCTGCAATTCTTATTCATCCATGTTATAATATACTACGATTCAGGCGATCCAAGTGAACAATTACAGCCATTTTTATAAAGAAGAGTCACGCGGAGCGCGCAAACGACCAAAGAACAGGGAGTCTGCCATGAAAATCGTATTGAAGGACCTGACAAAGCGCTACCCGGGCCGCGGCAGAAAGGCCCAGGGAGACGTGATCGCAGTCGACCATTTTAACTTTGAGATACCGGACGGAAAACTGATCGGCCTTCTGGGACCGTCCGGGTGTGGGAAGAGCACGACTCTCAATATGATCTGCGGGCTGGAGAAGCCGACGGAGGGGAGAATCTTCTTCGGGGACGACGACGTCACCGACCTGCCTCCGGAAAACCGCGGAGTGGGAATGGTCTTCCAGAGCTACGCGCTCTATCCCCACCTCACCGTGCGCCAGAACATCCGCTTTCCTCTGGAAAACCGGAAGGGGAAGGACAGGATGACGAGGGCGGAGATGGACGCGCAGGCCGACGAGGTGGCGCGCCTCGTGCAGATCGACGGCCTCATGGACCGAAAACCCGGCGAACTCTCCGGCGGGCAGCAGCAGCGCGTGTCCATAGCGAGAGCCCTGGTCAAGATGCCGAGGGTTCTCCTTCTCGACGAGCCGCTCTCCAACCTGGATGCCAGGCTGCGCCTGCAGACGAGGGAGGAGATCCGCCGCATACAGACCGAGACGGGGATCACGACCGTCTTTGTCACCCATGACCAGGAGGAGGCCATGAGCATCTCCGACGGAATCGTGGTCATGGAGGCGGGCGTCGTCAACCAGATCGGGAAGCCCCAGGACGTCTATGATGACCCGGTGAACCTCTTCGTTGCGAAGTTCCTCGGCACTCCGGCGATCAACGTCTTTGCGGGAGAGGTGAGATCGGGGCATCTCTTTATCGGAAATGAGGACGTCCTTGAGGTCCGCGGCGCAGCGGAAGGGGAGGTCTTCGCGGGAATCCGCCCCGAGGGATTTGTCCCGGATGAGGGCGGCCCGCTCACTCTGAACCTTGTCCGCGTGGAGGTCATGGGCCGCGACACGAGCGTCGTCTCCACCCATCCCGCCCTGGAAGGCGCGACCGTCCGCTCGATCATAAGCACGGAGAACCGGATCGATCCGGACGCAAAGACAGTGAGATTCTCCTTAAAGCCCGCCAAGGTTCTTCTCTTTGCCAAAGAGACGAAAGAGCGGATCCGCTTTGAGTACTGAAAACGGGAGGTGCCCGGCATGCAAAACAACAAGTTCAAGGCCTGGCTCTATCTTCTGCCTGCCTTCGTGTTTCTTGGGATCTTCATGGTGTACCCCCTGATCGACGTCTTTGTCTACTCCTTCGAGGAGGGGTACAATTCCGCCTCGCAGACGTATTTCGGGACGGGCATTTACAATTACCGCTATGTGCTGCGGGACCCGTATTTTCTTCAGGCCGTGAAGAATACGTTCCTGCTCGTGATCATCACGGTGCCGCTCTCCACGGGGCTGGCCCTCCTCATCTCGGTGGGACTCAGCTCCATAAAGCCGCTGAGGGATCTCTTCCAGACGATCTATTTCCTGCCCTATGTGACCAACACCCTGGCGGTGGGGCTCGTCTTCATGATTCTCTTCCAGAAGACGCCCTACACGGACGGGTTTGTGAACCTCATCATCAAATGGTTCGGGGGCAAAAGCATCGACTTCATCGACGGTCCTTACTGGGCCAAGATGTTTGTCATGTGCTTCTACACGGTCTGGGTGGTTATGCCGTTCAAGATTCTGATTCTCACCAGCGCCCTCGCTTCCGTAAATCCGGTCTATTACAGCGCGGCGAAGGTGGACGGCACGTCCCGCTTCCGGATCTTTCGGCGCATCACTCTGCCGATGATCTCGCCGATGATCTTCTATCTCGTCATAACGGGGTTCATCGGGGCCTTCAAGGCCTACAGCGATGAAGTGGCGATCTTCGGCACGAACTTAAATGCCGCCGGCATGAACACGATCGTCGGATACGTCTACGATATGCTCTACGGGGACAGCGGAGGCTACCCGTCGTACGCGGCGGCAGCGGCCATCATCCTCTTCGCGATCGTGCTGACAATCACCTGCATCAACCTCATGGTGAGCCGCAGGAACATCCACTACACTTAAAAGGAGGCGCGGCATGGAAACAAACTATGCAAGAATAGAGAGACGCTCGCGCACCCTCGAGCGGGTGAGGAAGGCAGTCACTTACTTCTTCCTTGTGCTGTGGGGAATCCTGGTGCTGTTTCCGTTTTACTGGATGATTCTCACATCGGTGAAGAGCTACAGCGCCTATAACTCCGAGTACATCCCGAAGCTCTACACGCTGTCCCCGACAATCCGGAACTACATCGACGCGTTCACGGCGGTTCCTCTGGCGCGGTACTTTCTCAACACGCTGATTTTTACCGTCGCGACGACCGCGCTCATGATGCTTGTGATCATCCCGGCGGCATTTGCCTTCTCGAGGCTCGAATTCAGGGGCAAGAACCTGGTCTTCACACTGTTCCTCTCCCTCATGATGATACCGAACGAGCTTGTGATCATCACGAATTTCGTCACGATCACGGACTGGAACCTCAGGAACTCCTATCTGGGACTGATCCTCCCTTCGGTGACGTCGGTCTTCTACATCTATCTCTTAAAGGAGAACTTCGAGCAGATTCCAGACGCCCTCTACAAGGCGGCGAAGGTGGACGGCACTTCCGACTTCAAGTATCTCGTCAAAGTGATGCTGCCGATCTGCAGGCCGACCGTCGTCACGATCACCATACTGAAAGTGATCGAGTGCTGGAACAGCTACGTCTGGCCGCGGCTCATCACGGACGACGAGAGATACTACCTCGTCTCGAACGGAATCCAGGAGATCCGGGAAAATGGTTTCGGCCGCGAGAACATTCCCGCAATGATGGCGGCGGTGGTCGTCATATCGGTGCCGCTCATTGTGCTGTTCCTGATCTTCCGCAGGAAAATCATGACCGGCGTGTCACGGGGAGGGACAAAGGGATGATCAAGCGCATGACAGCGGCACTGGTGCTTCTTCTTAGTGCACTCTTCCTCACGGCGTGCCACGGGTCGAGGGGGCTGCCCGCCTTCGAGGTGCCGGAGGCATTTGACGCCGGAAAACAGTATGAAATCAGCTTCTGGGCCAAAAATGACACCAACAAGGTCCAGACGAAGATCTATGAGAAGGCGATCTCGGACTTCGAGGCCCTCTATCCGAACATCACCGTGAACATCCGCCTCTACACGGATTACGGCAAGATCTACAACGATGTGATCACCAACATCGCTACCAAGACGACGCCGAACGTGTGCATCACTTATCCCGACCACATCGCGACGTATATGACCGGCGAGGATGTGGTGGTGCCTCTGGACTCGCTGATAAAGGACGGAAAGTACGGCCTTGGCGGAAGCGAGCTGGCTTATGACGGGCCGGCAGAAGAGGAGATCATCCCGGAGTTTCTTAGGGAGTGCCGGATCGGGGGAGCGCTCTTTGCGCTTCCGTACATGCGGTCGACGGAGGCCTGCTATGTCAACAGGACTTTCGTGGAGAAGCTCGGGTACACCCTCCCGGATGTCCTGACATGGGATTATGTCTGGGAAGTCTCAGAGGCCGCCGCAAAAAAGAACCCCGACGGAACCTATGCGGTCAACGGGCAGAACGTGATGATTCCCTTCATATACAAGTCCACGGATAATATGATGATCCAGATGCTCAAGCAGCGGGGAGGGGGATATTCGCTCAGTGACGGCACGATCGAGATCTTTAACGACACGACGAGGCAGATCCTTCTCGAGACCGCATCCCACGTGAAGACGGGCGCATTTTCCACATTTAAGATATCGGGCTACCCGGCCAACTTCCTGAATGCCGGACAGTGCATCTTCGCCATCGACTCCACCGCCGGAGCGACCTGGATGGGATCCAAGGCGCCTCTCGTCGACATCAGTGAGGACAGGATCGTGCAGTTTGAGACCGCCGTCATGGCGATCCCCCAGTCGGACCGAGAGCATCCTCAGATGATCTCCCAGGGGCCGTCGGTATGCCTGTTCAATAAGGACGATCCTCAGGAGGTGCTGGCTTCCTGGCTCTTCATGCAGTACCTTCTGACAAATGACGTCCAGACCGCCTACGCCCGCACGGAGGGGTACGTCCCGGTGACGAGCAAGGCGCAGAACTCGGAGGAGTATAAAGACTACTTAAGCCGCATCGGAGAGGACAACTCTGAGCACTATGATGTGAAGATCAAGGCCTCGAATCTATTGCTTGACAACATGAAAAATACATTCACGACGCCTGTCTTTAACGGGTCCACGTCCCTTAGGGACGCCGCGGGGCAGATGATCGAGAATACCGTGAAATCCGTTCGCAGAAAGGAGACCGTGGACGACCGCTATATTGACGACCTCTTCGCCTCCGTGACTTCGCTGTACCGGCTCGACCAGATCAGCAAAAATGACGGGGCCAAAAAGGAACTCGGCCCGCTTCCGGTCACTTCGGTGATCCTCATTTCGGCGCTCGCTGCTGCCTGGGTGATCATATTGATCCTGTTTGTGATCACTGCGGTTCGGAGAAGACGGAGAAAGTAGAAAATAAGTGAAAAGATGTTCACTAAAAATACGCAAACTTCCGCATATGGCAATTGAATTCTTTTCAAATTGAAGTATAATGTGACTTAGCGTTGCTAAAGAACAAGTATCTTAAGGAACAAAGGAGAAGATGGCAATGAAGAAATTTGGTGTGATGTTATTATCGGCAGCGATGGTAGCAGCTCTTGTAGGTTGCGGTTCTTCCGGGAACACTGCATCCAAGGCAGCCAGTGCAGCTGCATCTGCAGCAAGCACAACCTCCGCAGCTGAATCAACCGCCTCCAAGGCTGCAAGCGCTGTGGAATCCGCAGCCGAGAGCGCAGTCTCCAAGGCTGAGAGCGCGTCATCCAAGGCGGAATCCGCAGCCGAGAGCGTAAAATCCAAGGCTGAGTCCGCGTCATCCAAGGCGGAATCCGCAGCCGAGAGCACAGAATCAAAGGCTGAGAGCGAAGCGGCAGTTTCCGAAGCGGAATCTGCAGCCGAGAGCGAAGCAGAATCTGCACTTGAGAGCGCAGCGTCCGAGGTCGAGTCCACACTTGACAGCGCTGCATCTGAAGCAGAGTCTGCACTTGAGAGCGCAGAAGCAGCGGCCGAGAGCGAAGCAGAGTCCGCACTCGAGAGCGCAGCATCCGAGGCAGAGTCTGCACTTGAGAGCGCAGAAGCAGCAGCCGAGAGCGAAGCAGAGTCCGCACTCGAGAGCGCAGCATCCGAGGTCGAGTCCGCACTTGACAGCGCAGCATCTGAGGCAGAGTCCGCACTTGAGAGCGCAGCGTCCGAGGCAGAGTCCGCACTCGACAGCGCAGCATCCGAGGCAGAGTCCGCGCTCGACAGCGCAGCATCTGAGGCAGAGTCCGCACTCGACAGCGCAGCATCCGAGGCAGAGAGCGCACTTGACAGCGCAGCATCCGAGGCAGCAAGTGCCGCTGAAGAAACCGAGTCCGGAGCTGTGGAAGACCTTCTCACACTGATGACCTATGAGGCATTTATGGATGCTGAGGTCGATTCCCCGGTCTCCATGGAGACTTATGTCCAGGCCAAGCAGGCCCTCAGCAACGGCGCGGTCAGCATCTATGCACAGAACGAAGACGGCGGAGTGTTCATCTATGCGGCTGATTGTGATGAGGACACTTATGATAAACTCGAAGAAGGCGTGAAGATCCGCGTGACAGGCTACAAGACCGAGTGGTCCGGTGAGGTCGAGATCACGGATGCAGTGATCGAGGTCATCGATGACGGCGACACCTACATCGCTGAGCCTGTGGACGTCACGGATGTTGACGACAATGAGCTCATAGACTACATCAACAAGAAGTTCTCTGCCAAGGGGCTCACGGTTGTTGCGTCAGACAACGACGGCGAGGAAGCGGCCTTCACATATGGCTGGGACGGTTCCGGCACGCGGGGCGATGACCTGTATTTCCTGCTCAGCGATGGCGAGGACACCTACGGGGTCACTGTTGAGTCCATGCTCTGCGACGAGAACAGCGACGTCTACAAGGCAGTTGAGGAGCTTCAGGTCGGCGATGTGGTCGATGTCGAGGGCTTTATGTACTGGTACGAGGGCCCGAACCCCCACATCACATCAGTCGAAGTTGTCACCGGCGAAGCAGAGTCTGAAGCTGCTGAGTCTGAGGAAGCTGCAGAGTCTGAAGCCGCTGAGTCTGAGGAAGCTGCACAGTCGGAAGCAGAGTCTGCGACAGATGGAGCTGAGTCCGCAGCGGAGAGCTTTGGAGCAGCTGCAGCAGTTGTCGGAGCGATCGGCAAGTAATCTGCGCCTGACCGGAATGTGATTTCTTTTAAGTCAGAGGGACCGGTTTCCCTCTGACTTCATTTTTGGAATTTGTAACTATTCAGCACCCCTGAAATCAGAGTGAAAATCAGGCAGAGAATTGGTTTTCTGAATGGTTTTCGCTGTGATTTCGGGGCGGACAAGACGCGGAGCGGTGCTGGATGTCCAGTGGA
>CADCPJ010000177.1 GCA_902803245.1 uncultured Lachnospiraceae bacterium
GCCATGGGAGAGCGGAGCTACGACATCTACTCGAGACTCTTAAAGGAGCGCATCATCTTCCTCGGCGAGGAAGTAAATGACGTCTCCGCCAACGTCGTCGTGGCCCAGCTTTTGTTCCTCGAATCCGAGGATCCCTCGAAGGACATCAATCTGTACATCAACTCTCCCGGCGGATCCGTGACGGCGGGCATGGCGATCTACGACACGATGCAGTACATAAAATGCGACGTGGCGACGATCTGCATCGGCATGGCGGCGAGCATGGGCGCCTTCCTTCTGTCCGGAGGGGCGAAGGGGAAGCGCCAGGCCCTCCCGAACGCGGAAATCATGATTCACCAGCCTTCGGGCGGCACGCAGGGCAAGGCCAGCGATATGCTGATCGATGCGGAGCACATCCTGAAGACGCGCCGGAAGCTGAACGAGATTCTCGCGGCGAACACCGGCCAGAGCCTGGAGACGATTGAGCGCGACACAGACAGGGATCACTGGCTCACTGCCCATGAGGCAGTCACCTATGGTCTGATTGACAGCGTAGTTGAGAACAGATGATATGTAAGACTCCTGTGCCATGCATGGGAGTCTTTGTAAGTCAGGATAAGACACACGGTTTTATACATTTGGGGATGACGGATGCCTACCTCATGCGGCAGGCATTTCCGTCAACAGCTGTAGAGGAGATTTGGAAAATGGCCAGAGCAGTCGGCGGAAACAAGATTCTGAGATGCAGCTTCTGCAACAAGAGCGCGGACCACGTCCGCAAACTCTTTTCGGGAGACAACGGAATCTATATCTGTGACAATTGCGTAAGCGTCTGCTGGAATATCCTTGAAGAGGAGAAGCAGACGGGGATGTATGACGAGATGGACCTTGACGGGGACAAGCTGCCGACGCCGTCGGCGATCAAGGCATTTCTCGATGACTATGTCATCGGGCAGAATGACGCCAAAAAAGTGCTGTCCGTGTCCGTCTACAACCACTACAAGCGGCTCTTCGCGGGGAGCGGGGACGATGTCGAGCTGCAGAAGTCCAACATTATGATGCTCGGACCCTCCGGCTCGGGCAAGACGCTGCTCGCGCAGACCCTCGCGCGCATGCTCCACGTGCCCTTCGCGATCGCGGACGCGACGACGCTCACGGAAGCGGGCTATGTCGGCGAGGACGTGGAGAACATCCTCTTAAAGCTCATCCAGGCTGCGGACTTCGACATTGAGCGCGCCCAGCGCGGCATCATTTACATCGACGAGATCGACAAGATCGGCCGCAAGTCGGAGAACGCGTCGATCACGCGCGACGTGTCCGGTGAGGGCGTACAGCAGGCGCTCCTTAAGATCATCGAGGGCACGGTCGCCTCTGTACCTCCCCAGGGAGGCAGAAAGCATCCGCAGCAGGAGATGATCCAGATCGACACCACGAACATCCTCTTTATCCTGGGCGGCGCATTTGTCGGCATGGACAAAATCATCGAGCACCGCATGGACACCAAGTCCATCGGCTTCGGAGCGGAGATCCGCCAGGCGGAGAGCGAGAGAAAGACAGGGGAGATCCTTAAAAACGTGATGCCCGAGGACTTTGTGAAGTTCGGCCTCATTCCCGAACTGATCGGCCGCATCCCGGTCGTAGTCGCGCTCGATGAACTCGACGAGGAGGCCCTCATCCGCATCCTGAAGGAGCCCAGAAACTCCCTGGTCCGGCAGTACACCAAACTCTTAAGCCTCGACGACGTGAAGCTTGTGATCGAAGAGGAC
This sequence comes from uncultured Lachnospiraceae bacterium, assembly GCA_902803245.1. Lineage (GTDB taxonomy): Bacteria > Bacillota > Clostridia > Lachnospirales > Lachnospiraceae > Chordicoccus. The sequence goes on from CADCPJ010000177.1 coordinate 1,746, forward strand.
GCCTTAAGGAAGATCGCCAGGGAGACCCTGGAGAGAAAGACCGGAGCGAGAGGACTCCGCGCGATCATGGAGAAGACGATGATGGACGCGATGTACGAGATTCCGTCTGACGGAACCATCACGGAGTGCATCATCCGGGAGGAGAACATCGGCGGAGAGATTCCGGCGGAGCTCATCCGGGATCCCTCGTCCACGAAGGCCCTGCCCGAGAGCGGGAAAAAAGCGAAGCCCCGCGCGAAGCGGAGCAGGGAAGTGACCGCTTCATAAGCGATGTGAAAATGACTGCCGCTCATCTTATACTATCGGGGAAGTCTAAGCATTTGGTTTCAAGTCGGGAGGACGGATTTTGTCTGAAGCGGGAAGCTACAAAATCAGGGAGGCGGTGCTCGAGACCGTCTGCGGCGTGACGAGCACTCTGCCGAAGCACGACATCCCCGAGTTTGCATTTGCGGGGAAGTCCAACGTCGGGAAGAGCTCGCTCATCAACACTCTGCTCCTGAGAAAATCCCTGGCCAGGACCTCGTCCCAGCCGGGAAAGACCCAGACCATCAATTTCTACCGGATCAACAGCGCTGAGACGAGGGAGGACTTCGCCCCGGACTCCTATCTGGTCGATCTGCCTGGCTACGGCTACGCCAATGCCTCCGTGGAGATCAAGGCCAGGTGGGGAAGGATGATCGAGAGGTACTTAAGGGACTCGGAGGCGCTCCGCCTCGTCTTCCTGCTCGTCGATATCCGCCACGACCCGTCGGCCAACGACCGCATGATGTATGAGTGGATCGTCTCAAGCGGGATGGAACCGGTCATCATCGCAACCAAGAAGGACAAGATTAAGAAGTCTGCGGTCGACAGGCAGGTAAAAGCCCTGAAAGCGGGACTCGGCCTCCGAAAGGGAGGAATCGTGATTCCGTTCTCCTCTGAGACAAGGGAGGGCAGGGAGGAAGTGTGGGAGCTGATCCGCGGCAGAAACTAGTCAGCCTTAAGCCTGCCGAAGGCAACTGCCTGGTTTAACTGCATATAGGATAAACGAAAGGTTCTGCGCATCAGACAATTTCGTTCATGACGATAGATTAACTGTATATAGGGAAAACGAAATGCTCTGCGTGAGACAGACAATTTCGTTGGCGACTATAACTGCTATAAGGGAGGCAGGCCGATGGCGTCGATCATCAGAGCCAGCAAGATGGGGTACGACTACGTCAGGTACACGGACGAGTCGGAGACCCCTGAGCGCATAAATGCAATCAGGAGCCTCGACCTCTCCGTGGAGAAGGGCGAGTTTATCGCTGTGCTCGGCCACAACGGATCGGGCAAGTCCACCCTTGCAAAGCACATCAACGCGCTTCTCGTCCCGACATCGGGGACGATGTGGGTCGACGGCGTGGACACAGGACAGGAGGAAGATCTCTGGAAGGTCCGTCAGAAGGCCGGGATGGTCTTCCAGAATCCGGACAACCAGATCATCGGATCCATCGTGGATGAGGACGTGGGGTTCGGACCGGAGAACCTGGGAATTCCCACGAAGGATATCTGGGAGCGCGTGGACAGCGCCCTTAAGAAGGTCGGCATGCTCGGGTTCCGCGACCGCTCGCCGAACCGCCTGTCAGGCGGGCAGAAGCAGAGAGTCGCGATCGCCGGCGTTGTCGCCATGCACCCGGAGTGCATCGTCCTCGATGAGCCGACCGCGATGCTCGATCCGAACGGCCGCAAGGAGGTCCTCGAGGTCGTGCGTGAGCTCAATAAGACGGAGGGAGTGACGGTGATCCTCATCACCCACTACATGGAGGAGGTGGTCTTCGCGGACCACATCTACGTGATGGACAAGGGGGAGATCGTCATGGAGGGAACCCCGCGGGAGGTCTTCTCCAAGGTAGATGAGCTGAAATCCTACCGCCTGACCGTGCCGCAGGTGACGGAGCTGGCCCACGAGCTGAAGAGGTCGGGCGTGAAGATTCCCGAGGGGATTCTCACGGCGGAGGAGCTGGTCCAAGCCCTCTGCCCTTCATAGAAAAAGGAGTACCCTTACAAAGTGCTGATTGAACTGAAAAATGTGTGCTATACCTATGGGACGGGCACCGTCTACGAGGTCAGCGCACTTAATAACATCAATATGGAGATCGGAGAGGGCGAGTTCATCGGTGTGATCGGCCACACGGGCAGCGGAAAATCCACGCTGATCCAGCACCTGAACGGGCTCATGAGACCGACATCCGGACAGATCCTTTGCAACGGGAAGGACATCTGGGAAGCCGGCTTTGACTTAAGATCCTTAAGGACCCACGTCGGGCTCGTGTTCCAGTATCCGGAGAACCAGCTCTTTGAGACCGATGTCTTAAAGGACGTGATGTTCGGCCCGAAGAACCAGGGGCTTTCACCCGATGAGTGCGAGATGAGGGCGAGGGACGCTCTCAAGCAGTCCGGCATCCCCGAGGAGCTCTACACTTCCTCGCCGTTTGAGCTGTCCGGGGGCCAGAAGCGCCGCGTGGCCATCGCCGGCGTCCTGGCGATGGATCCGGAGGTCCTCATTCTCGATGAGCCGACCGCCGGGCTTGATCCGGGAGGCAGGGATGAGCTCCTTGCCCAGATCAAGCACCTCCGCGACAAGCGGGGGATCACGGTGATTCTGGTCTCGCACAGCATGGAGGACGTCGCGCAGTACGCCACGAGACTGATCGTCGTCCATGAGGGCCGCATCGCCTATGACGCCCCGCCGAAGAAGGTGTTCTCCCACTACCTCGAACTGGAGAAAATGGGCCTCGCCGCGCCTCAGATCACATATGTGATGCATGCACTGAAGGAGAAGGGGCTGAAAGTGGACGTGACGGCCATGACCGTCGACGAGGCGAAGCGAAGCATCCTGATGTCCCTGTCCATGAGGGCTTCGGGGGCAGAGGCGTGAACAATCCTGGTGCCTTAAGTCCATGAGGGCTTCGGGGGCGGAGGCGTGAACAATCCTGGTGCCTTAAGTCCATGAGGGCTTCGGGGACGGAGGCGTGAACACATAAGCGCAGCAAGAAACACTTGAGAGGATCGTATGGGTGAGATCACTCTGGGTCAGTACTACCCGTCCAATTCCATACTGCATCATCTGGACCCGCGCGTGAAATTTGTCGGGACGATTCTCTACATCGTCTCCCTGTTCCTTGTGCAGAGCTGGATCGGCTATGCATTCTGCGGGTGCTTTCTGGCACTTCTCATTGTCCTTTCCAAGGTCCCGTTCCGGTTTATCTTAAAGAGCATGAAGCCGATCTTCTTCATCCTGATCGTGACGATGCTCTTCAATCTGTTCCTGACGCCGGGCGAAGTGCTGTGGCAGTGGTGGATCTTCCGCATCACCGGGGAGGGACTTGTGATGGCCGCGAAGATGGGCATCCGGCTGACATTTCTCGTCATGGGCTCCTCGATCATGACGCTCACGACGACGCCCAACTCCCTCACGGACGGGATGGAGAGGCTTTTCTCATTTCTCACGAAGATCCGGGTGCCGGTTCACGAGATCGCGATGATGATGTCGATCGCCCTCCGGTTCATTCCGATCCTGACTGAGGAGACGGACAAGATCAAGAAGGCGCAGATGGCCCGCGGCGCCGATTTCGAGACCGGCGGGATCATCCGGCGGATGAAGAGCATGATCCCGATTCTCGTGCCGCTCTTCGTCTCCGCTTTCCGCCGCGCCAATGACCTGGCGATGGCGATGGAGGCCAGGTGCTATCACGGAGGGACGGGACGCACGCAGATGAAGCCGCTCTGCTACGCGAGGAGGGATTTTATCGCGTACGTCGTTCTCCTGGCCTATCTGGCCGCGTGCATCATACTTGGGCACTTCGGGCTGTGAGACCGCGCGCATGATTGTGAGGCACTTCAAGGCTGTGAGACCGCGCGC
>CADCPJ010000178.1 GCA_902803245.1 uncultured Lachnospiraceae bacterium
AAATGTTCACTTGGCTCACTTAAATCGTGGTCTGACGATCGCAAAAGCAATCGTCAGCACGTTCGTTCGCCAAATGAACATAAATGTTCACTTGGCTCACTTAAATCGTGGTATACTAAAACCAACTTTGAGTGACGAAAACAGGTGAAAAGGAGGTGTCCCATGAAGCTCGAGAAATACACCGGCTGCTCGCAGGCGGCCAGGAAGCTGATCAAAGCAGACCTCGTACTGAAGAATGCCAAGATTGTGAATGTTTTCACCGACCGCGTGGAGGAGGGAAATGTCGCAATAAAGAACGGCATGATTGTCGGAATCGGAGATTACGAGGGCGAGGAAGAGATTGACCTTGAGGGCAAATACCTGACCAGCGGCTTCATCGATGCCCACCTGCACCTCGAGTCCACGATGGTCAACCCGCAGGTCCTTATCTCGCAGGCGGCGCAGCACGGCACGACGACCTTCATCGTCGATCCCCACGAAGCGGCGAATGTCTCCGGGCGGGACGGCATCGACTACATCCTGGAGCAGACGAAGAACTCTCCGGCCCACGTCTACGTCATGGTGGCCTCCTGCGTCCCATCGACGGAGTTTGACGACAACGGCTGCCGCCTGACGGCTAGGGAGATGGAGCCTTACATCCACAACCGCAGGGTGCTCGGCCTCGGGGAGGTTATGGATACCATGGCCGTCATCAACGGGGACCCCGAGATGAATGCCAAGCTGGAGCTCTTCGACGGAAAAGTCAAGGACGGACATGCCCCGGGGCTCAGCCGGGAGGAAATGGCCGCATACGTGCTCGCCGGAATCACGACGGATCACGAGGGCACAACATACGAGTACGTGATGCAGGAGCGGGCCATGGGCATGATCTGCCATATCCGCGAGGGCAGCGCGGCGAAGAACCTCGAGATGATCGTTAAAGGCATCGTCGAGAACAACACCAACACCGAGGGCTTCTGCTTCTGCACGGATGACCGCCACATCGACGACATCATCCGGGAAGGCGACATCGACAACAACGTCCGGAAAGCGGTCAGCATGGGAATCAGCCCGATCGCAGCCGTGAAAATGGCGACGATCCAGCCGGCGCGCTGCTACGGACTGAGAAGAACAGGTGCCGTGGCTCCGGGATACGACGCGGACCTCGTCGTGTGGGACTCCCTCAAAGACTTCAATGCGCAGATGGTGTTCTACAACGGCAAGCGGATCGACAGCATGCTGAAAGTCAGGCCTGCCCCGTGTCCCCCGCAGCTCATGGACACGGTCCACCTCGCGAAGGTCGATCCGGAGAAGCTCCTCTTATCTCCCGGTCCGGTGCCCTATCCGGTGATTCAGATGATCCCGGGACAGATCCTCACCAAACGGGTGGACCTCGTTCTGCCCGGAACTGCAGACGGCGGGACATTTGTGCCAAATGGCGAGATCGACAAGATTGCCGTCTTCGAGAGACACCATTTTACGGGAAAGATCGGCGCCGGAGCAGTGAAGGGATTCGGCCTGAAAGGGGGCGCGATCGCTTCGTCGGTCTCCCACGACAGCCATAACATCATCGTTATCGGCGACAACGACGAGGACATCCTCATCGCGGTCGAGGAGCTGAATCGCACGCACGGCGGCTACACCATCGTGGAGCACGGGGAAGTCTATGACACGCTGGAGCTCCCGATTATGGGGCTCATCTCGGACAAGAGCTACAGCTACGTGAGCAAGAAGGTGCGCCGGATGACGGCCAAGGCCCACAAGATGGGCGTTCCGAAAGACATGGAACCATTTGTCACGCTGTCCTTCATGGCTCTGCCCGTGATCCCGGAGATCCGCTGCACACCCCGCGGTGTCTTCTCCGTCACGGAGTGGAAGCTGCTGTAAGAGATTGTCCCTTAGGTGAACAGCCGGTCAGGCACCGGCCCGTTATAACGGTTAATTTCAGCAGATGCCGAAGGCAATTTCCCGGATTCATTGTATATAGGGGAAACGAAAAAATCTGCCTTTTGCAGACAATTTCGTTAACGATTATAACGATCATAACAAGAGGATAAAACCGATGAAAGGATACAGACTTCCCAAGCGCCTGATGCTTGGCGCGGCAACGGCCGCCGCCCAGATCGAAGGCGGAGACGTGAATCACAACTGGAGAGACTGGGAGAGGAAGGGCCGCCTTCACGTGAAGGATTCCTTCACCCGCGCAGCCGACCACTGGAACAGGTGGAAGGAAGACATCGACATCATGGCGGCGATGGGCATCGAGACCTACCGCTTCAGCGTCGAGTGGGCAAGAATCGAGCCGGTGGCCGGCGTCTTCTCCAGGGAAGCCATCGAACACTACAGGGAGGAGATCCGCTACATGAAGGAGCTCGGGATCCGCCCCTGCCTCACGCTGCACCATTTTACCAATCCCATGTGGTTCGAGAGGAGAGGCGGCTTCCTGTATCCGAGAAATGCCGGGGCATTTCTCCGGTTCGTCGGCGTCTGCGTGCAGAATTTCGGCGACCTCGTCTCCGACTTTGTGACGATCAATGAGCCCAACGTATACGCCTACATGGGCTATGCGGGGCAGGACTTCCCGCCGGGGGACAACAACCTGCTCTCTGTCCAAAGAGTCCTTGAGGTCATGGCCGGCTGCCACATCCGGGCCTACGAGAAGATTCACCGGATGCGCGAAGCGATGGGCTTTTACGACACAAAGGTGGGATTTGCCCTGCATATGCGCGCATTTGCACCCCTGAGCCCGATGAGCAGGTTCGAGTCGGGGAGCGTGAATTTGAGCCGCTGGGGATTCCAGGACTGCGTCGCGAGAGCGTTCCTCCTCGGCGAGTTCCGCCTGCCGCTAAGGAACATAGGCGGCTTCAAGCGCGGGGTCTACTGCGACTTCCTCGGGATCAACTACTACACGAGGAACCACGTCATCCTCCCGGGAAATGACCTGACAAGGGCGCAGGACCCGAAGAACGATTACGGGTGGGAGATCTACCCCCAGGGACTTCTCGATGTGATGCAGGAGCTTTATAAGATATGCCCGAAGCCGATCTGGATCCTGGAGAGCGGTGTCTGTGATGAAAATGACGACTTCCGCAGCCTCTTCATCTATGACCAGCTCTCGGTGCTGTCCCAGACGGACCTGCCTGTGGAGCGCTACTACTACTGGTCCATCCTCGACAACTTCGAGTGGCTGGATGGGGAGAGCAAGCGGTTCGGGCTGGTGCACGTGGACTACGAAACAGGGGAGAGGACGGTCAAGAAGAGCGGCCAGTTCTACCGCGAGCTGATCGAAAACCACGGCGTCACGGAAGACATGGCGCTGAGATACGTCTCGGGCGAGAAGTACCATCAGTAAGGAAAACCATGAATGCCGTAAATGCTGTCAGTACACAATCAGCAATCGACATAGACAGTACCTGAAGAATTGATTATAATAGTAAATTGAGAGGCCTGTCTTTTGCCTCATCAAATGAGCGGCACACCGCTTTAAGACAAGGAGAACCTCCATGGTAAATCGTTATGAGTTTACAGAGACGGACCAGTATTACTTCGGTCATGCGACCCACTATGATCTTTATCTGAAGCTGGGTGCACATCCGACCAAGTTAAACGGCGTAGAAGGGACCTGGTTTGCCGTATGGGCGCCGAACGCGAAGAGCGTGTCGGTAATTGGCGACTTCAACGGCTGGGACCCGGAGGCCAACGTGATTCTCGGCCACGATGAGATCGGTGTCTGGCAGACCTTCATTCCGGGAGTGATGCCGGGAGCGCTGTACAAGTACTACATCGTCGGCGCGAAGAACCAGCATCTCTACAAGTCCGATCCGTTTGGCAACTGCGCGGAATTCCGCCCGGGAACCGCTTCCGTGGTCGTGGACCTGTCAAAGCTCAAGTGGACCGACAGCGCGTGGATGAAGAAGCGCCGCGCGTTCGATGTGAAGAAGGATCCCATGATCATCTATGAGGCGCACATCGGGTCCTGGATGAAGCACCCCGAGTGTGACGGCATACCGGAGGGATTCTACAACTACCGCGAATTCGCGGAGCGCGCCGCCGATTACATCAAGGATATGGGCTACACCCATATTGAGCTGATGGGCATCGCGGAGCATCCGTTCGACGGCTCCTGGGGATATCAGGTCACGGGCTACTACGCTCCGACCTCCCGCTACGGGACGCCGGAGGACTTCGCCTATATGATTGACTATTTCCACAAGAAAGGGATCGGCGTCATCCTTGACTGGGTGCCGGCTCATTTCCCGAAGGACGAGTGCGGGCTCGCGGAGTTCGACGGCTATGCCCTCTATGAGCACGGCGATCCCAGACAGGGTGAGCACCCGGAGTGGGGGACGAAGATCTTCAACTACGGCCGCCCCGAGGTCAAGAACTATCTTCTCGCCAATGCGCTGTTCTGGGTCGAGTTCATGCACGTGGACGGCATCCGCGTGGACGCCGTGGCATCCATGCTCTACCTCGACTACGGCAAGAGAGACGGCGAGTGGGTCGCCAACCAGTACGGAGAGAACAAGAATCTGGAGGCGATCGAGTTCTTCAAGCACCTGAACACACTGGTCCGCGGGAGAAACCCGGGCGTCGTGACGATCGCCGAGGAATCCACCGCGTGGCCGAAGGTCACGGGCGACGTCGAGAAGGACAACGGCCTCGGCTTCAGCATGAAGTGGAATATGGGATGGATGAACGACTTCCTGGAGTACATGAAGCTGGATCCGCTCTTCCGCAAGGGCAACCACTACAAGATGACCTTCTCCACTTCGTATGCGTATTCCGAAAAATACATCCTCGTTCTGTCGCACGACGAAGTCGTGCACCTGAAGTGCTCGATGTGGTCCAAGATGCCCGGCATCTATGAGGACAAGTTCTCGAATCTGAAGGCGGGCTACACCTATATGGCAGGCCATCCCGGCAAGAAGCTTCTCTTCATGGGCCAGGAATTCGGCCAGCAGAGGGAGTGGAGCGAGGAGCGCGAGATCGACTGGTTCCTGCTTGGGACGGAGCTCAACAGGAAGCTGCAGGACTACGTGAGAGACCTGTGGAAGATGGTCCAGAAGTATCCGGCCCTTCACGCGACGGACTACACCCCCGACGGATTTGAGTGGATCAATGCAGACGACGCGGACCGCAGCATTTACAGCTTTGTGCGAAAGTCTCCGGACGGCAAAAACAATCTGCTCTTTGTTCTCAACATGACGCCGATGGCGAGGGACGACTACCGCGTCGGCTGCTTCGTCCCCGGGAAGTACCGCCTGATCATGAATTCCATGGATCCGAAGTACGGCGGACTTACGGAAATCACGAAGAAGACGTACACGGCGAAGGAAGGCGAGTGTGACGGGAAGCCTTACTCCATCGCGTTCCCGCTTCCCGCATACGGCGCGGAAATCTTCCTCTACGACACACCGGCCGAGACGCCGATGAAGGGGAAGAAATCATCGAAGTAAACAACCATGCCCCATAACCTGGCTGCTTCTTAAAGCGGGTTTCGGGGAGCAGCTATGAACCGGATATGAGACCTGACTTTCATCCCTATAAGTTCATGAAAGACAATATCCTGCGTCCACTCCAACAAGGGGTGGACGCTGTTTCGGATCGCCTGGAAAGCTTTGTCGAAGGGCGGAAGGACCACACCGCCGAAGAAAATGCCGGAGTGGAACTCCCCATGCCCGATCTTGAAAAAGGGCTTTCTTCAGAACAGGTGGAGGAGAGGAAAGCGCTGGGGCTTGTCAACAGGAGCGACGACAGCGGGATCCGGACGACCGGACAGATCATCCGGACCCACACGCTGACATGGTTCAACATCCTCAATCTCTTCCTTGGCTTCCTGATCTTCCTCACCGGCGACTACAAGAACATGCTCTTTCTCGGCGTTGCATTCTGCAACACGATGATCGGGATCATCCAGGAGCTCCGCGTGAGGAACCTGATCCGGAACCTGAACGTTGTCACGCAGGCGAAAGCGACTGTCCTTCGGGACGGGGAACAATCCGAGATCCCCATCGACGAAGTGGTCCGGGATGAGATCATCGACGTAAAGACGGGCGACCAGATCGTGGCGGACGGTCCCGTGCTCTCCGCATGGAGCCTTGAAGTCAATGAGGCCATGCTCACCGGCGAGGCGAAGCCGGTCAGAAAGAATATCGGGGACAAGCTCCTCTCCGGCAGCTTTGTGGTGGCGGGCGAGGGCCGCATGCAGGCTGAGAACGTCGGGAGAAGCTGCTTCGCGGGCAAGGTGATCACCCAGACGCACAAGCGCCACAGGGCATCCTCGGAGATGCTAAATACAATCCGCAAGATCATACGGACCGTCTCGATCCCCATCATCCCGATTGGGATATTGCTGTACTTCAGCCAGCGGTCGGCGGCCATTCAGACGGCGGCCGCGAACGGTCTCGACAGCAGCTATGTCTTCCGGCACTCCATCATCTTTACGGTGTCCGGCGTCATCGGCATGATTCCCGAGGGACTCGTGCTCCTCACATCGGTCTCCTTCATCATCGGAGTCGGGAGACTTGCCTTAAAGAGGGCGCTCGTCCAGGAAATGGAGGCCATCGAAGCCCTTGCCCGGACGGACATCCTGTGCACGGACAAGACGGGAACCATCACCACGGGGGAGCTGAAGGTCAGCCGCATCGTGTCCGTCGGGGACGTGAGCGCGGAGCGCATCCGCAGCATCATGGCCCGCATGGGCGGAGCCCTTCCCGGATCGGGGAATACGGAGACCGCCCTCGAGCAGTGCTTCGGCAGGAAGTTCGACTGGACGGTCACGGACCGCATCCCCTTCTCTTCCGAGAGAAAGTATAAGGCCGCTTCATTTGCCGAATACGGCGCCTATGTCCTCGGCGCACCGGAGTATCTCGCGCCGGGAAGAAAGAATGTCCTCGACTATGTGAAGAAGTACTCGGACCAGGGCTACCGCTGCCTGCTCCTGTGCTCGTCGGACGGGATCTCGTCCGAGACGGGTGAGATCGGAAACCTCACACCGATGTCCGTGCTCGTGCTCTCGGACATCATCCGGAGCGATGCCAGGGAGATGTTTGAGAGATTCGCCAAATCCGGCGTCTGCGTCAAGGTTCTCTCGGGCGACCATCCCGCGACGGTATCCGCGGTGGCGGATGCGGCGGGCATCGAGGGCGCGAAGAACTATCTGGACGCCCGGACGCTGCCGGAGGATCCCGCACAGTTTGCCGAGGCCATCAGGGGATGCAACATTTTCGGGCGCGTCCTTCCGGAGCAGAAGCAGGCATTTGTCAGGGCGTGGCAGGAGGAAGGCCACACCGTGGCGATGGTGGGAGACGGAGTCAATGATGTCCTCGCCTTAAAAGACGCGGACTGCGGCATCGCGATGGCTGCGGGCTCCGAGGCGGCCAGACACGCCGCGCACATCGTTCTTCTTGACTCGGAGTTCTCTTCGCTGCAGGACATCATCGGCGAGGGGCGGACCATCATCTGCAACATCGAGCGCGTGAGCGCCCTCTACCTGACGAAAACCATCTATTCCACCATCCTGTGCCTCATCTTCATTTTCCTCAGGACGACCTATCCGTGGACGACCCTGCAGATGGGCCTCATTAACCTGGTGGGGATCGGCATGCCTTCCTTCCTCCTTGCGCTGGAGCGCCACGAGGACTGGAAGGGAAGGGGATTCCTGGTGCACGTCCTCAGGATCTCCCTGCCTGCGGCACTCACGATGGTCACGACCGTGCTTCTCGTGCAGCTTTGCAACTTCCTGTTTGGCTGGTCAGGGGATATGTATTCCTTCTTCAGCGTGATGCTGGGAGGCATCGTCTCCCTTCTCGTGGTCAGGCAGGTATGCGACCCGCTCAACATCTACAGGGGCGTTGTGTGGGGGCTGTGCATCGCGGTATTTCTCGCAGCGATCATATTCCTGTCGGATTTTTACGACATTCATTCGCTGTGGACTCCCTGGTCGCTGCTTCTCATCCCGCTCGCCGCATTTATCGGTATAGCCCTCTACGGCTTTGGAAAGCTCGTGCGGGCGGTGTCGGACAGGAGGGAAAAGAGAGTTGTTTCATCTGTTCAAAAAAGCTGAGGATAGTAAGCCGATGTACATCATAGCAGGACTTGGCAATCCGGGCGTTCAGTACGACAGGACCCGCCACAATATGGGTTTTGACGTGATCGACCGCCTGGTTATCCGAAACCGCATCCCGCAGGGGACGTCCCGCTTTCACTCCATGGTCGGGAGCGGCATCATCGGAGGAGAGAAGGTGCTCCTCATGAAGCCGATGACCTATATGAACCTGAGCGGGACCGCTGTGGCTGAGGCTGTTCATTTCTATAAACTCGATCCCGCGACCCAGCTGCTTGTGATCAGCGACGACATCGACCTCGAGCCGGGGCGTCTCCGCATCCGGAAGCAGGGGAGCGCCGGGGGCCAGAACGGCCTGAAGCACATCATCAAGTGCCTGGGTACCGACGAGTTTGCGAGAATCCGCGTCGGGACCGGACAGAAGCCGGAGGGATGGGACCTCGCGGACTGGGTGCTCTCCAGATTCTCCGGCGAAGACAGGGCGAAGGTGGACGAAGCCCTGGACCGGGCGGCCCTGGCCGCGGAGTGCTGGGTCAGCGAAGGCGCGGACGCAGCCATGAACCGCTACAATGCTTCCGATAAGAAGGCTAAGAAGGTTAAGAAGGAGAAGCCGGTTTCCGATGAGGAGAGCCAATGATGAGGAAGATGTTTACGGAACCGCTTGCGGAGCTCAGGGAGTATGAGGAGATCCGGCAGCGGATGCGAAAAACCCAAGGAGTGTTGTCCCTCACCGGCTGTGTGGAGGCGCAGAAAGCCCATATTGTCTATGGGCTTTCTTTTGACATTCCCGTGACGCTCGTAGTTGCGGAAAATGATCTCTCCGCGAAGACCATCCAGGAAAACCTGCGCTTCTACGACCCGGATGTCCTCTACTATCCCGCCAAGGACCTGCTTTTCTATCAGGCGGACGTGGCCTCAAACCTGCTGGACCAGCAGAGGATGCTGGTCTTCCGAAGACTTTTAGAGAACCGGGAGGCGAGGAAGAGGGGCGGCGGAGCTTCAGCAAACATGATTCTCGTGCTTCCCTCCTCCGCCCTCATGGATTTCGTGACGGAGCGGGCGGCACTGCAGGCGGAGAGACTCTCCTTCCGGTACGGGGAGGAGAGCGACTTTGAGGAGATCAAGCGCGTGCTTGTGCTTCTCGGCTACGAGCGGTGCGCCGAGGTCTCCATGCCCGGCCAGTTCGCTTTCCGGGGCGATATCCTGGATATCTGGGGACTCACGGAGGAGCACCCGGTTCGGATCGAATACTTCGGGGACGAGGTGGACTCCATCCGCTCATTCGAGCCGGACTCCCAGCGCTCATTGGAGGAGCTTCAGGAGATCAGCATTTATCCGGGACATGACCACACCGGTTCTACCGCGCCCTTCCTGAACTGGTTTGATCTTATGGACACGCAGGTCTTTTTGGATGAGCCGAACCGCATCGCGGAGTCCGTGAAGGCCACGGAGGACGAGTTCCGCTTAAGCGTGGAGATGCGGATCGAGCAGGGGGGCTTCCGGGCGGAGGAGACTCCGGAGATCAGCGGGGCCGCCGCCCTCATCGCAAGGCTGAACAGCATGTACTGCATCTCGCTGTCGATGCTCGAGGTCCGCAGGGATCATTTCGACGTGAAAGAGACCTTCGGCATGACCGTGCAGGCCGTGGGGAGCTATCACAACAGCTTTGAGTACCTGATAAATGACCTCTCCCGCTACCGGCAGAGGGGATTCCGCATCGCCGTCCTGTCCGGGTCAATGACCCGCGCGAAGAGGCTCGTGCAGGGGCTTGAGGAAAACGGGATGACCGCCTATATCGCGGAGGACCTGGACGCACCCCTCTATCCGGGCCGGATCGCGGTCATAAAGGGTTATGCGAGCCGCGGGTTTGAATATCCCCTCATCAAGTTCGCCGTCATATCGGAGAGCGATATTTTCGGTGAGAAGAAGGTCCGGAAGAGGAGGAAGACCGATCTGAAGGGGGAGCGGGTGTCAAGCTTCTCCGAGCTCCGCGCGGGCGATTATGTCGTACATGAGAACCATGGCCTCGGAATCTACCGCGGCATTGAGCAGGTGGAGGTGGACGGCGCCCTCAAGGACTACATCAAGATCGAATACAACGGGAGCAATCTCTACATCCTCGCTACGCAGCTCGACCTCCTGCAGAAATATGCGGGGGGAAAGGACGGCGCCAAGCCGAGGCTGAGCCGCCTGGGCGGGCAGGAGTGGGCGAAGACGAGGGCGAGGGTCCGCAGTGCCGTGCGGGATATTGCCGCCGACCTGATCCGGCTCTACGCCGTCAGGCAGAGGGGCAGCGGCTTTCGATACGGGCGGGATACCGAGTGGCAGAAGGAGTTCGAGGAACTCTTTCCCTACGAGGAGACGGAGGACCAGCTCCTTGCCATCGAGGACACGAAGCGGGACATGGAGAGCGGGAAGATCATGGACCGCCTGATCTGCGGGGACGTCGGATACGGGAAGACCGAGATCGCGCTCCGGGCCGCATTTAAGGCGGTGCAGGAGGGAAAGCAGGTCGCTTACCTCGTGCCGACGACGATTCTCGCGCAGCAGCATTTTAACACATTTGCCCAGAGAATGAAGGACTTCCCGGTGCGCGTGGACCTTCTGTGCCGCTTCCGGACTCCGGCCCAGCAGTCGAAGACCATCCACGACATGAAGGCCGGATACGTGGACGTCGTGATCGGCACCCACAGGCTCCTGTCGAAGGACATCCATTTCAAGGACCTCGGGCTTCTCGTGATCGACGAGGAGCAGAGATTCGGGGTGGCCCACAAGGAGAAGATCAAGCAGCTCAAGGAAAATGTCGACGTCCTCACTCTGACGGCCACCCCGATCCCGAGGACGCTGCATATGAGCCTCATCGGGATCCGGGACATGTCCGTGCTCGAGGAGCCGCCCCAGGACCGAGTTCCCATACAGACCTATGTCATGGAGTTCAACGAGGAGCTGGTTCGCGAGGCGATCTGCCGGGAAATGGCCAGGGGAGGGCAGGTCTACTACGTCTACAACCGGGTGAACGACATCACGGAGATGACCCGGCGGATCCGGAACCTTGTCCCGGAGGCCCAGGTGGCATACGCCAACGGGCAGATGAAGGAGGCGGAGCTGGAGCAGATCATGGTGGACTTTATCAACGGGGAGATCGACGTCCTCGTGACGACGACCATCATAGAGACGGGTCTCGATATCGGAAATGTCAACACGATGATTATCCACGACGCCGACAAGCTGGGGCTCTCCCAGCTCTA